>NZ_LWGG01001460.1:0-26056 GCF_001635365.1 Oleiphilus sp. HI0128
CACCCAGAAACTCAGGTAGAAGACTTAGCACCAGCTTTGTTGGAGTATGGCTTGGACGCGATAGCGGTATTCGAGAATCAACAGATTGTCGGGATCGTTACCCACCCCGATATATTGAAGACGATACTACTGAAGGAGTCGCTAGAAGCAGATGCTTAATCTGGTCGAGCTTGTTGGGGGCTAAAAAGTAAAATGATTAGACCTAAGAGGCCAACTGCCGTGATCGATAAGCCGGCTTCTAATACGACACCTGCAAAACGGTGGTCTAAGCGGTAGAGACCACTCGAAAAACCATAACTCAAATCCAGTAACCCCAGGAACAGTGCCGCACCGGCGCAGGCTGCTGCGAGTACTCGGCCCTTTTGCATCCATTGGTTGCACCACAAAGGCAGGGCAGAAACTAGCATACCAAAGGCCAGAATTAAATCAGGCAGCACAAAGCTTCTTTCCCACAAGTAATAGCCTTCAAAATGTGGCATCAGTGCTCTTAGCTCTTCGATAGAAAAGAGCGAGCCGTTAAAGAACTGCCACCAGAAATGTATGATTCCCAGTGCTGCACCGATATAAATCATCGCCAAAAGGCGCTGAAACTTAAGTTTCTTAATCATCTTTTTTCAAGGGGGTCAGACTCGATTGAAAGCTATGTAGCCAATAGACCAATACATGCTACCTCTGGACGATGCTAAAGGCTATAGTGCTAAAATTAGCTACTTTAAATTCGGAGATGACACTTATGCGCCTATTAGTCTTGCTTAGCATGATCACCTTGCTTTCGGCCTGCAGTACACCGCTTAAACCAATCAATAATGGCCATGGCACGACAGAAGGAATAATGGGAGAAACGATTCAGGAAGTTTCAGCTTATGGTTTGATTACCCAAGTTGCTGCAGAGGAGGGCTTAGTGAATATCAAACATGGGCCGATTCCCGAACTCAATTGGGCCCCTATGTTGATGACTTTCAGAGTTAGTGAGTCTTTGTCACTTGAGCCATTCAAGGCGGGTGATAAGGTTAGCTTTATACTGGAGCTGGATGAAAAGGGTTTGCATCGGCTGAAATATGTGGAAATCAGAAAGTAAGTGAGATCTCGCTTCAGCGTCAACTATCGCACCAAAACTAAACAAAGCCATGTTTTGCTCTCTATAAGTGAGCCTAACTTATTCACTTATAGGTATATAGATTTCAGTGATTACGAATATAAGTAATTGTTATTTAATGTGAAGTCTAAAAACGGCCCGAGCTATGCTCTCTCAGATTATGTAAATTTTTAAACCTAATCTAAGAGAGATTAATTATGGCCTATATCGAACCGAGTGAATTCGCCACCAAAATGGTTGATTCAGGTGAACAGAAAATTTTCATGTCCACCAAAGATACGTTAGTACGTGCATTCATGGCGGGTGCAATTCTAGGGCTCGCCGCATTCTTTGCTATTACTGTTATTGTGAAAACAGGCAGTTTATTAGTTGGCTCACTTTTATTCCCTGTCGGCTTTATCATGCTCTATTTGATGAAGTTCGATTTGTTAACCGGTGTGTTCACGCTAGTGCCGCTATCAATACTTGATAAACGTAATGGCTGTACCGTGCCGCAAATGTTGAGAAACTGGGGCTTGGTTTTCCTTGGTAACTTTGGTGGCGCACTGACCACAGCTTTCTTTGCTTCGTTTATTCTAACTTATGGTTACAACACTGACGGCGGTGCCTTGGCAGCTAAAGTGAGCACCATTGGTGAGTCAAGAACACTGGGTTATCAAGCGCATGGTGCTGATGGCTGGTTCACGATATTTATTCGTGGCATGCTGTGTAACTGGATGGTATCGATGGGTGTTGTCGGTGCAATGATTTCAACCTCTGCAACGAGTAAGATCATTGCAATGTGGATGCCGGTAATGCTCTTCTTCTTTATGGGCTTTGAACACTCTATTGTAAACATGTTCCTATTCCCATTCTCTATGATCATGGGCGGTGACTTTGGTTTATACGAGTACTTCGTATGGAACGAAATCCCAACAGCTTTGGGTAACCTTGCTGGCGGCTTCTTACTAGTAGGTCTGCCACTATACTGGACGCATGTTAGGACTAATCCAGAGCGTAAGGTCGCTTAATACTAAAATAATATAATAGGAGCCCCGCCAGAAATGGCGGGGTTTTTTATGTCTAAACAACTTAAAGTATCTGTTAGTCAGTATTCAACTGCAGGAAAGAAAGACCTGAATCAGGACTTCCATGCAGCCTATGCCCCGGAAGAGCCTTTGCTCGCGTCCAAAGGGCTGGTGGTCGCTTTGGCTGACGGTATTAGTAGCAGCAATGTAAGCCAGATTGCGAGTGAAACCGCGGTTAAAGGTTTTATACAGGACTACTACAGCACATCAGACTCCTGGTCTGTGAAGACCTCTGCTCAACGGGTTCTTAAAGCAGCTAACTCCTGGCTGTTCGCGCAGACCCAAAATAGCCCGCATCGCTTTAATAAAGACAAAGGCTATATCTGTACCTTTAGTTCGCTTGTTATTAAGTCGAACACTGCTTATTGCTTTCACTCTGGTGATTCACGTATCTACAGGCTTGCTGACAATAACCTTGAGCAACTAACCAAGGATCATCGACATGTCGTTGATGCAGAAACGAGTTACCTGACCCGCGCATTGGGCGTTCATGACACTTTGGAAATGGACTATCGAGCGCTTCCTCTAAGTGAGGGAGATATCTTTATTCTTGCTACTGACGGGGTGTATGAGTTTCTTACTGAAAAGCATTTGGCGAATACGATTACGAGAGCTTTTGAGGAGACAGGGAAAGTACCAGATAGTTTGGCAAAAGAGTTGGTTAATGAAGCCCTGGCAGCGGGCAGCGATGACAATTTAACTTTGCAGATCGTGAGCATCGATAGTTTACCGGCGCGAGAGTTAAGTGAGTTACAACAGCAGCTTACTCAGCTGCCTCCTGCCCCCAGATTAGAGGCTCGTAAAGAGTTTGATGGATACATGATTCTACGTGATATCTATATCAGTAGTCGTAGCCATGTATTTCTAGCAGAAGACCAACAAACAAAAAAGAAGGTGGTGATAAAAACACCTTCCACAGAAATGAGAAATAACCCGGATTACTTGGAAAGCTTCTTGATGGAAGAGTGGATTGCAAAAAGGGTGAGCAATGCTCATGTTTTGAAAGCAATTGAACCTGATAGAAAGCGTAATTTTATTTATTTAGTGTACGAATATATTGAAGGGCAGACGCTTGCACAATGGATGCTGGATAACCCTAAACCGGACATCAAAACAGTGCGAGAGATCGTTACTCAAATTGCTAAGGGGCTTCAGGCCTTTCATCGACAAGAGATGGTGCATCAGGACTTAAGGCCAAATAATGTCATGATTGATAGCCAGGGAACGGTAAAAATTATAGATTTTGGCGCAACAAAAGTAGCCGGAATTACTGAGGTGATCAGTAAAAACGAAGGCATTATGGGGACAGCTCAATTCACTGCACCGGAATACTTTTTGGGGGAAAGCGGAACAAGCAAGTCTGATCTGTTCTCTCTAGGCGTCATGACCTACAAGATGTTAAGTGGCGAACTACCTTACGGCAATGATATTTCAAAGATTAAAGATCGGCGTTCACTAGGGCGGCTAGGCTACCAATCCATCGATAAGGGGCGGGATGTTCCTGGCTGGTTTGACTACGCAATTAATAAGGCGGTTCATATTGACCCCTTAAAGCGCTATGGTGAAGTATCCGAGTTTATTTATGAGCTGAATCATCCAAGTAAAGTCTACGTAAATAAAGCCAAGCCACCGTTGTTGGAACGTAATCCCGTACTTTTTTGGCAGCTAAGCTCGTTGATTTTACTAATTATTGTGCTTTATCAAGCCAGCATGACGTAAACAATGTAGGCGGTTGGATTTGGGGCAACCGCCCGTATAAGTTTTCAAAGGCTTGGGTTACTTGTTGGCTATTCGGGCGTACTGCACTCCGCGCGGCTAGGGTCTTCAGCACAACGGATTTTCCATAGTAGTCGCAGCGCCTTAGGGTTAAAGGTACTATCTTCTTTTAGGGCCAAACGAATATCTCGGCTAAAGGTATCAAATTCAGACTTGGATGCATCACTTGTTTTGATCCAGTACTTGGCAGGAATTTCGTCTTCTGCATCTTTTACCATCTTATGGATTTGAGTGAGACGAGAGACCATGTATTTACGCATTTTGTTGCCAAAATCTGGAGCGAAGTTTTCCTTCTTGATAACCGTTTGGAGCATGCCGTAAAACAAACGGTAATCAATGATGCCACCTTGCTCTCCTAAACCGTGGTATAGCTCGAATGTGTTGTAAGCCAATGCCGGCATTAACAGAATATCGATATTGCCATTGTTAAACTGGCCAGAGAAGGTTGCCAGAGAGGTGGAAACGGGAGAAGCACCGGCCAGGGAGGCGAGTTTGAAGGCTTGCGGGTCACCATTCAAAACCGATATTTTTTTACCGCTGAAGTCAGGCACTGTGTTAATAGATTTATCATTGACGAATACATACATGGAGCCAACGGGAAATGAGGCGACAATTTCATATTTGCCGTTACTCATCAAGGTGCCTGCCTTTGGACTGGCTAAGGTTGCCAGTATTTTATTCAGCCCCTGATCCGACATGATTCCACCAATCGCATCAAGAGAGCCTCCAAAGGGTACATAGTCGCGGGACAGAATTGCACTCAAGTGTGCGGCATCACAAATGCCTGCTTTGAAGTCATTGGAAGCAACCTTCTCGTCAGTGTAAGCCTTGAATTCGAGGTCGATACCCCAGGCTATAGCTTTAGGTTTGAGGTCAGCATAGAAAGTCATCACAGGACCATTGGTACCCACCGGATCCCAAGTGCAGATGGACTTCTTCTCTAGCGAGAAAGCTGAGGTGCTAAATAAATATATTACGAATGAAAAGAATGTATAGAGTGCGTATTTCATATCAGAGCCCTTTGTTATTTTTAAAGTAAGGTACTGCTCAATCCTTATGAATTACTCTCTATATCGTACTTAAGATAGGTCGGGACTGGTTTGATATTGGTCAATTAAACATCAATGAAGGCAGGTCATATTTTAAACTAATTAATATGTTACTGGCATGAGCTATGGCCGCATAAGCGAGCATGAACCTTCTCATGGATTTATTATTCTGAGTTGATGGTAATGGATCGTTGGCGAGGTCACTAAGAACAGGTATTCATGGAAGACTTAAATTCGAGGTTATCAAGCTTTTCTTGACGTTGGCTAAGTGCCAATTGCAGGCCTCTTAGTCCATTGTCAAAATGGCCTAGTTATCCTGATTAAACGAGGATTAAGATTTATGGCCTTGAGAACAAAGCAGTAGTTACCGGGTTTAGATTATATTTATGCTGCGTTGAATAAGTCTCGTTGTATCCAAAGCCAATAAACCAGACTGAACTTTCTCTATTAATTAGTGTCCTAAAGTATGTGTAAAACGCAGTTTAAGTCTTTTTAAGCATCTTCGTGATATTTAGTAAAGGCGCTTGCAGCGCTATGATTTTTGTGGCAGAGTTTTAAAGATGAGTATTCTGAAACAGATAAAACAAAAGTATTCAAAACAAATAAGCGTCTTGCTGGCCGTTTTGATGATGCTATCTCCGATTATATCTTCGGCGAATACTCTGTTGATGAGCGAAAGCACAATGCCTCATCATTCAGCGTCGACATCAACTGAAAGTGATGTTGAACAAATGAAGGTAACATCAGATAGCGAGTCTTGCCACGAGGCCGTGGCTCAAACCGTTAAAGACTCGATGAAGATGAATAAAACCTCTTCAGTCACAAATGACTGTTGTGATGAGTCTTGTTTATGTGCACAGGCTGGTTGTCAGTCTTCATCAGCGGCTTTCCATAATTCCGCGTTATCCTTCAGCACAGATAGAGTTGCCTTTAATTTTACGGCATCATTTTATCTAAACCCACAGACATTACCTTCTTTCCCCCCTCCCATTTCATAAGACCCTAAGGAAGTTCCGCCTTAAATTCGGAGCTCCCGTCGCTTTTTAGTTTTACTTATCGCTAGTTAATTTTATAGCCCTTGGGCTCGCTAAATAGCTTTGGACCTTGTCTTATGTTTCGCTTTAAAACAAAACGTGTCTTGTCACGTTTAATGTATATTTATTCTGGTTTGCTCGTTGCTTCAAGTTTTTTATCTGTCCATGCCTCGGAAGAAAGCAATGGAACCTTGCAAACGACTAAGTTAGTTCAAGCTCAGTCTGAGCAAGGAGGCTTGCTTTCCCTATCTGATGTGCTCACTAGAGCTCGCGCCAATGATTTCAGGCTAAAGTCCCTGGGTATTCAGGCGAAGGCTTTTGAAGCTGAGGCAAAAGCGAGTGATTTTTTGCCAGACCCAACTCTGTTTGCGGCGATACAGAGCTTACCGACAGACACATTTGAATTTGATCAGGAGCCTATGACCCAATTACGGGTAGGCGTCAGACAAATGTTCCCCAAAGGCGACACCTTATCGCTGCGCGAAGATATTAACCAGGAGAAAGTGGGTCTTCAGACCGTCAAGCAGGAAGCTTACTGGATAGGGCGTAAACAAAGCATTGAAAAAGCTTGGTTAGAAGCTTGGTTTTGGCAGCAGAACATTGAACTCATTTCGGAAGACCGTGTATTTCTAGAGCAAATACATGAATTCATTCAATCATTATATGAAGTTGGCAGTAAGGATCAGAGCGACCTGATTGGCGCGGAACTCGAACTCATCAAGTTAGAAGAGCGTTTGATCAAAGCAAGACGAAGTTTTCAAAAGAATCTGGATAGCCTTAATACCCTCGCTAACGAAACGCTGACGAGTACTCAATTGCCAAAGAAATTGGAATCTTTTGATACTTCAACACTGACTTTGGCTAAATCAAACGACCTTGTTTCTTCCTTACAAAACCATCCAAAAATTCGTTTGATAAATCAGAAAATTAACATTGCAAAAAGCAAAGTGAATTTGACCGAGCAGTCTTTGGAGCCCTCTTATGGTGTGGAGCTAAGCTACGGCATGAGAAGTGGCGACAATATGGATGGGTCTTCTCGTGCCGACTTCTTTTCAGCGGGTGTGAGTGTTCAGTACCCCTTTTTCAATCGAGGTCAGCAATCCAGCCAGATCAGCGCGGCTAAGCATCGTCAGGCAGCTATTGAGTTGGAGCGTTCAGAAGCATTAGAGCAAGCTCGCTTTACGTTGAAAGATCTCGCCAACCAATATGACATCACCCGCGATCAACGTGTGCTTTATGAAGAAAAAATATTAACCACATTAGGCAAGCAGAAGCACAGCGCCATGCATAGCTACGAGTCAGATAAGGGCAATTTCCGCATCGTATCTGAGCTGTTTCTGAAGGAACAAAGCGCAAAAGTGCAGCGTTTGCGCTTGCTTGTGAATGAACAAATTATTCTATCTCGTATTAATTATTGGCTGAACTAAAGCTAAGGAGAATCAACACATGAAGCAATTTATTTTAGCCATTACTGTCCTAGCTATTGGTTTGGCCTTGGGGACCTTTTTCGGCCCTCAACTCATGCAGGGGACAATGAGTGATGGAGAGTTGTCCTCCGCCGACAGTAACGAGAAGAAACCAGTGTACTGGGTAGCTCCGATGGATAAAAACTATCGTCGAGATGGGCCTGGACTTTCCCCGATGGGCATGGATTTAGTTCCGGTGTATGAAGAAGACAGCGGTGATGATAATACAGTGAAGATCTCAGCCACTGTTGAGAATAACCTCGGCGTTAAAGTCGCAAAGGTTAAAAACGAAGCGATTATGGTGCCAATTGATACCGTAGGAACTATCCAGTTTGATGAGAGCCGAATCTCTCATATTCACCCGCGTGTAGAGGGTTGGATTGAACGGTTGAACGTTGCTGCTAGTGGTGATCCGGTTAAACAAGGTCAAACACTGTTTGAGCTTTATAGTCCAGAGCTGGTCAATGCGCAGGAAGAATACCTAGCAGCATTGCGCAGCAAAAACAGAAACCTAATTAATGCGTCAAAGTCACGCCTTCGATCGCTAGGTTTGAGAGACAGTCATATCAATGATTTAAAGAAAAGACGTAAGGTCGATCAATTGGTGAAATTTACGGCTGAACAAGATGGAATTGTCATTGATCTAAACGTGCGTGAAGGCATGCATATCAGACCTATGACTGAAGTGATGTCGATAGGGTCGCTGGAAAGCGTCTGGGTTCGTGGTGAAGTCTATGAACGACAAGCTTATCTCATCGAACGTGGTCAGAGTGTAGCGATAAATCTCAATTCGTCACCTGATGGCAAATGGAACGGCATAATCAATTACATCTATCCGTCTCTTGATCAGAAAACACGCACCTTGCAATTCCGAGCGCGAGTACACAACCCAGATTTTGCCTTGCGACCTCATATGTTGGCGAATTTACGCGTTGAGAATATGGCCCAAGAGGCCATGACAACGGTGCCCAGATCCGCTGTTATCAAAGCAGGAAATCACAATCGAGTCGTGAAGTCGCTGGGCGAGGGGCGTTATAAATCTGTCATTGTAGAACTTGGCCTGGAAGGTCTCGTATCGACAATGAAGGAGGGTGTTGAGGTAATGGAATCAAAGGTACAGATACTTAAAGGTCTGTCTAATGGCGATGACGTTGTTGTTTCAGCGCAATTCCTGATTGATTCGGAATCAAATATCGAAGCCGAACTAATGCGTATGGAAGAAGCCGCAATGAGTCAAGAGATGAATGGCGATATGACAGGCAGTGCGGGTCCTAGAGTGATTACCTCGGGGACAGTTCATAAGGTCATGGGGAGTATGGGCATGATCAATGTCACACACGACCCGATCCCAGAATGGGAATGGCCGACGATGAAAATGGACTTCCAGGTGTCAGATCAGGTCGATCTCGGTCAGTTCAAGGAAGGCGATGCAATCCAATTTGAGATCGAAAAGACAGGGGATTGGGACTATGTTGTTACGCGCCTGCTCAAAGGCGCAGAAGCGAGTGATACGAGTCAGATGGATCATGACATGGCCTCAGATGAAATGAATGCTGGTCAAGATGATCATACGGGAGGCCATTAATGATAGCCGCGATTATAAAGTGGTCGATAAACAATCGGTTTTTTGTCCTATTAGGCACGGCAATATTGATCGGGTTTGGCTTGTATTCTGTCAAGAATACGCCAATCGATGCAATCCCTGATCTGTCTGATGTGCAAGTAATCATTAAAACTAGTTACCCAGGACAGGCACCGCAAGTCGTTGAAGATCAGGTAACTTATCCGCTTACGACGGCGATGCTGTCGGTACCGGGGGCGATTACCGTCCGGGGCTTTTCATTCTTTGGTGACTCCTATGTTTATGTGATCTTTGAGGATGGCACGGACCTTTATTGGGCGCGTTCTAGGGTTCTGGAATACCTCAATCAAGTGTCCGGCTCGTTACCTGCATCTGCTAAACCACAATTGGGACCTGACGCAACGGGTGTTGGCTGGGTATATCTCTATGCGCTAGTAGATAAAACGGGTCAACATGACTTAGCGGAGCTACGTAGCATTCAGGATTGGTTCTTGAAGTATGAGTTGCAAACGGTTCCGGGCGTTTCTGAAGTAGCGACAATAGGCGGTATGGTGCGTCAGTACCAAATTGAAGTTGATCCGAACCTACTCCGCTCTTACGACATTCCTTTAGCCCATGTTGGCATGGCAATTAAAAAGGCCAACCAGGAAACCGGTGCTTCTGTTATCGAGATGGCTGAAGCAGAGTACATGGTGCGCGTTAGCGGCTACTTGCAAAGTGTAGATGATATTAAAAATATTCCACTCGGTATAAACGCTAATAACACGCCACTGCTTTTGAAAGATATTGCCAAGATTGAATTGGGTCCACAGATGCGACGCGGCATCGCTGAATTGAACGGCGAAGGTGAAGTGGTCGGTGGTGTTGTAGTGATGCGCTTTGGCGAGAATGCACAAAGCGTTATTGATAATGTGAAAGCAAAATTGGAGAGTTTGAAGAAAGGCCTGCCTGACGGAGTAGAGGTTGTAACAACCTATGATCGTTCAAGCCTGATTAGTCGAGCAATCGATAACCTCTACGAAAAGCTATTAGAAGAGTTTATCGTCGTAACTATTATTTGTGCGCTTTTCCTATTTCATTTCCGTTCATCTCTGGTTGTACTGGTTAGCTTGCCTGTGGGTATTCTCACGGCCTTTATCATCATGTATCAGCAAGGTTTGAACGCCAATATTATGTCTCTGGGTGGAATCGCGATTGCGATCGGTGCGATGGTTGATGGCGCCATCGTCATGATTGAAAACGTTCATAAGCATATGGAAAAAACAGAGCTGACAGATGAAAACCGTTGGCAGGTGATTACCCAGGCTGCATCTGAAGTCGGGCCACCTTTATTCTTCTCTTTGTTGATTATTACAGCCAGCTTTCTGCCTGTGTTCACTCTTGAAGCACAAGAAGGCAAGTTGTTTTCACCCCTGGCGTTCACTAAAACCTATGCGATGGCAGCTGCCGCAGGTCTTGCTATTACACTCGTGCCAGTGTTGATGGGC
The DNA here is from genome assembly GCF_001635365.1 of Oleiphilus sp. HI0128. Taxonomy (NCBI): domain Bacteria; kingdom Pseudomonadati; phylum Pseudomonadota; class Gammaproteobacteria; order Oceanospirillales; family Oleiphilaceae; genus Oleiphilus; species Oleiphilus sp. HI0128. Next base: position 10,558 of record NZ_LWGG01001460.1, read on the forward strand.
TACTTTATTCGTGGAAAAGTGACGCCTGAACATAAAAACCCGATTAACCGCTTGATGATTGCCATGTATAAACCAGTGATCAAAGGTGTGTTGGCTTTTCCTAAAACGACTCTTTTGTTTTCTGCTGTTGTCTTAGTGGTTGGTTTATGGCCAGCGACTAAGCTAGGAAGCGAATTCATGCCACCATTGGACGAAGGTGACTTGATGTATATGCCTACAACATATGCCGGTGTATCAGTCGGCAAGGCGAGAGAGCTACTCCAACAAACCGATAAGTTGATCAAAACCGTACCAGAGGTCGAGTCTGTTTTCGGTAAAGTCGGGCGTGCCGAAACAGCGACTGACCCAGCACCGCTCACGATGATCGAAACATTCATTCAACTTAAACCGCGAAGTGAATGGCGGGCTGGCGTGACGACAGAAAGCCTACGCCAGGAGTTTGATAGTTTGGTTAAATTCCCTGGTTTGACGAATGCCTGGGTCATGCCAATCAAAACGCGAATCGACATGCTATCAACGGGTATTAAAACGCCTGTAGGCATTAAGATCGCCGGCCCGAGTTTGTCTGAGATCGAGAAAATCGGTAAACGATTAGAAGAAGTTTTACCTGAAGTGGAAGGTACGGCATCGGTGTACTCTGAACGCGTCGCCGGTGGTCGCTATGTAAAGATTGATATTGACCGTGAACGCGCAGCACGCTTTGGGATGAGTGTGGCGGATATTCAAGCAGTCGTGCGTGCTTCGATTGGCGGCATGAATATTACTGAAACGATCGAAGGTTTAGAGCGTTATCCGGTGAATCTGCGTTATCCGCAACATTATCGCGATTCCGAACAAAAACTGAAATTGCTGCCTATTGTCACTCCCGGAAAACAACACATTGCTTTGGCTGACGTGGCTGATGTTTATATCGCAGATGGTCCGCCGGGAATTAAGAGTGAAAATGCTCGTTTAAATGGTTGGACGCTTGTCGATATCGATGGGCGTGATCTGGGGTCATACGTCAAAGAAGCACAACAGATTGTTTCTGAACAAGTCGAAATTCCGGCGGGTTATTCCATCGCTTGGTCTGGCCAATACGAGTACATGCAACGAGCCGAGGAACGTCTGCGAGCTGTTGTGCCACTTACCTTGGCGATCATCATGCTACTTCTTTACATGAGCTTCCGTAACTTTTTGGAAGTACTCATCATTATGGGAACCGTACCATTTTCGTTAATCGGAGGGCTTTGGTTGATGTATTGGCTGGATTACAACATGTCGATAGCGGTTGCGGTTGGTTTTATCGCTCTCGCAGGTGTGGCTGTTGAGATCGGCGTACTGATGTTGGTTTATTTAAATCAATCCTATCAAGCCACCATTGAAAACGCCAAGCGAGATATGCGTTTGTTAACGAAGGAAGATATTCGTGAATCTGTCATGCAGGGAGCCGGGCTGCGGGTGCGCCCCATCTTGATGACGGTTCTCTCTCTGATGGTCGGTTTAATTCCAATCATGATGGGAACGGGCACAGGTTCTGAAGTAATGCAGCGTATTGCAGGGCCCATGATTGGCGGCATGATCAGCACCTTGGCCTTGAGTTTGATGTTAATTCCCGCGATTTTTTATGTGTGGAAACAGGTAACGCTCAAAAAAGAGAACAGTGACCTCACAGAAAACGATTCACAACTATCAAAATAAACACAGAAAGGATAATGAAAATGAAACTATCACTAACGAAATCAATAACTGGCTTTGCAGCTATCAGCGCAATCCTAATCACAGCTGCATGCGCAAATCATAGTCATGATGATGGCACAGGCCATATGCATGGCGAGAACCATATGTCAGCGGGAGATGGCCAGCACGATCACCACAAAATGATGCAAGAAAAGCATATGGGCGATACAGGAGGCCACGGTCACATGGGCGGTGAAATGAAGGAAGGTATGCATGGCGGACATCATGGAGAGGAACATGGCGCTCATGGTGGACACCATGGCGGGTCATTGGCGGGTAATCCTGGACAAGAAAATGATGTAGACCGAGTGATAAATGTTGAAGCGAACGATGCGATGCGCTTTGTCCATAAACCGTTCAATATTAAAAATGGTGAAACCATTAAGTTTGTGATCTCCAACAAAGGCGCAGTGCCGCATGAGTTCGCCATTGGTACTAAGGATGAGCATATGGAGCACGGGAAAATGATGATGAATAACCCGAATATGCATCACGGTCCGGGTGGTAATGCCATTACTGTCGCACCTGGAAAAACCGAAACGCTCATCTGGACATTCGAAGAAGCTTGGGAAGTAGAGGCTGCCTGCAATATTCCGGGTCATTACCAAGCGGGAATGCACAGCCCGGTAAAGTTTCGACCATAGAAACAAGAAATATAAATCCCGTTGAGAAATCCATTTAACACACTAACATCTAGGTTTTGTATACTTCTCAACCCAAATATAGTTGAACTAAGGGTTCGTTTTGTTGGCATTGTTACTTCTGGCAATCGCGTTAAGTATGGATGCGTTTGCTGTGTCTATTGGTTTAGGTTCAAAAAAAACGGTCGGCACACTAAAGCTTGCCACAATGTGCGCTATTTACTTCGGCCTTTTTCAGGGCCTTATGCCCCTTATTGGTTTTATAGGAGGTAAAGGTGTTCTCGTTTTTGCTGAAACCTATGCTCCCTGGGTATCGTTTATATTGCTTTTGATTATTGGTATTAAGATGATCTATGAAGCGCTTATTACTGGTGAAGAGAATGTCCCTTCTCATATAAGTCATCGTGCTATGTTCATTCTAGGTATTGCCACCAGTATCGACGCAATGGCGGCGGGCTTTTCCTTGACTTTGCTGAACGTTAACGGATTTCTAGCCTGTGCTTTCATAGCTATAACCACTGCACTATTTAGCTTTGCCGGAGTCTACCTTGGCGAGAAAACAGGCACTTGGCTCGAAAGTCGAGCTGAAGTGTTAGGTGGGACGATTTTGATATTGATCGGGTTAAAGGTCCTCTTAGGCTAAGACGGTCCAGCCTACTGTCATTCATAGAGAACTAAAAATTGTTTAAATAGGGTTCGAGAAATTATTAAGTAAAAACAATAAATAAAAGTGAGTACGAAGCTCTGGCCTCGTACTCGATTAAGCTACCAGGCTTTGTAGGGTAAGAACTTACCATTCATGGTTAAGACGACGCGATCACCTTTCGGGTTCTCTTCTTTTTCAACATCCATACTGAAGTCAATTGCGCTCATGATGCCGTCGCCAAACTTTTCTTGTATTACTTCTTTTAGCGTATCGCCGTAGACACCGACAATTTCATATAGCCGATAAATTAAAGGGTCTTGAGGAATGGATTGATCCCAGGTTTTAGTCGGGTATTCCATCAATGCAGGCTTTGCTTCGTCCGGTAAATCAAGTAAGGCACAAACCTTATCTGCAACGTCCTCGGGCATACTATTCATGCCCAGACAAGCTGAGGTGAGCCATACTGAGCCCATGCCGACTTCTTCTGCCATACCTTCCCAGGTAAGTTCTTTAGATTTTTTAGCTAATACAATTGCTTCGATCACTTCTTCTTTCTTCATCACAATCACCTTTATTTACTGTGTTGGTCAGCGTCAGGTTTGAGCTGAGGAATAAATTTCATAAAGGGCTTTTGCAAGCGCTATGCCATTGGAAATTGTTATTATTATTCAATAGATTAGCTAAAACCTATGCGTGTGATCTATCAGTGAGGGCCTTATTAGTGTGCACTGAAAGGCTTGTTTCGAAGAGAGAGCCCTGTCCTAAGGCACTGCTGAATCAAGGGACTTGTCTAGCTGATTGTAGTGAGCAAAATTTATCGTAGCTTCTTACGCCAAGCGGCGGGGCTTAGGCCATATTTTCGCTGAAATAAACGATTGAAGTGGCCAGGGTCTTGATAACCAACCTTCCATGATATTTCTGCGACACTTTGATCACTATGTTTGAGGTGCTCTTTTCCCTGCTCAATTTTTAAGTGTTGAATATAGCTAAGAGGTGATTCGCCCGTTGCTTCTTTAAAGCGACGTTTAAAGGTGCGTACACTCATATTTGCTTTTGTGGCAAGTTGCTCGATAGAAAGGGGCTCAATGAAGTGGATTTCAAGCCACTGCTGGATAGAGAGAATAGCGTCGTCTTGATGGTAGGTTTGTTTACCAATGGAGGCAAATTCGCCGGAGTAGGCTCGTCTGAAATCGACCAAAAAAGTACTTTCTACGGCTTCGCCAACCTCAGTGCAGGATAAGCGTGAAAGCAGATAGATCATGATCTCCATGGCTGCATTCATTCCTGCAGAGCAATACAGTTCCCCGGTAGCGGTAATAAAACGATCGGGGCGAAGATCGATTTTGGGGTACTTCTGTGCGAATTCTTCTTGCTTATGCCAATGCGTGGTACAGATTCGCTCATCCAAGAGCCCGGCCTCTGCCAGAAAGTAGGAACCGGTTGTCGCAGCCATAATCGGGATACCTTGCTCGTGCCACTCCCTAAGCTTTGGGTATAAGGGGCGCTGATCGATTAGCAGCGCTTCCATGTCACCCCAGATTCCATGAAGAATGACCAGGTCTGTATGTTTGATATCGCCTAGTGCCTGATCAGGTGTAATGCTTAAGCCGCTGAATGATGAAATAGCTTTGCCATCTAAGGTAACTAGCGAGATAGATATAGCCTCGCCCAAAAGCTTTTTTTGTAGCATGGAGGCAAAGGCAAATACATCATGACTAAGACCTAAACTTAAGCCCATTGCATTCTCGCAGGCATAAAGCGTGACATGTTTTAGCATCATAATCTCCGGAATATATTGGGGTATTATTTACCTTTATGGCCCGTTTGGCCATTTATATGACCTGAGTCACGCTGTTTCTTTTTGTCTTCGATTCTTAAGATTGCGTTAGTTAGATCTTATATTGGAGATGAGCATGAAATTCACGTCTGAACATGAAGCCTTACGCAAAACAGTGCGAGCCTTTGTTGATCAGGAAATGGACCCTTTTGTTGATGAGTGGGAGCAGGCAGGCAAAGCGCCTTTACATTCACTATTCAAGAAAATGGGTGACCTGGGCTTGTTGGGTATACATAAACCCGAAGCGAATGGTGGTGCAGGTTTAGATTATAGTTATAACCTGGTGTTTGCTGAGGAAATTGGCCGAGCCTATGGTGGTTCCTTGCCCATGGCGATTGGTGTGCAAACAGACATGGCCACGCCTGCTTTGGCTCGTTTTGGTAGTGATGAGTTAAAACGTGATTTTTTGGCGCCAGCCATCGCTGGAGATATGGTTGCTTGTATCGGGGTTAGTGAAGCTGGGGCAGGTTCAGATGTTGCAGGTTTAAAAACGACCGCTAAAAGTGACGGTGATGACTACCTTATCAATGGCAGTAAGATGTGGATCACGAATGCGACGCAAGGTGATTGGATTTGTTTACTTGCCAACACTTCTGAAGGCAGCGTTCATGCAAATAAATCAATGATCATTGTGCCTTTGGATTCACCGGGTATCGAGACCTCAAAGCCTTTGGATAAACTCGGTATGCGCGCCAGTGATACGGGGCAGATATTCTTTGATAATGTTCGCGTACCTAAGCGCTATCGAATAGGCGAACAGAACAAAGGTTTCGCTATGCAGATGATGCAGTTTCAAGAAGAGCGAATGTATGCCGCTGCGAGTTCACTAAAGGGAATGGAGCGAATTATCAGTGATACCCGGGATTGGTGCCGAGATAGGGAGACCTTTGGCCAGCCGATATTAAACAATCAGGTGGTGCACTTTCGCTTGGCAGAGTTGCAAACCGAAGTTGAGGCGCTCAGAGCGCTGACTTGGAGAGCTTGTCAGCAACATATTGAAGGTGAAGACGCGACCTACCTGGCATCCATGGCTAAATTAAAAATGGGCAGGTTATGGCGTGAAGTAAGTGATAGCTGCCTTCAATACTGGGGAGGCATGGGTTTTATGTGGGATAATCCTGCTGCCAGAGCCTATCGTGATACGCGGATACTATCGATAGCCGGTGGTAGTGATGAGATGATGCTCGGAATTATTGCCAAGCGTATGGGCACATTGCCGAGCCGACGGTAGAAGCGGTTCTGCCAAAAATAGCTTTTACATTGAGATAGAAAAAATGCAAATACCCGCCTTATTCGAAAACAAACTAAGCTTGCCTGTTATCTGCGCGCCGATGTTTTTGGTCTCTAGCCCTAAACTGGTGATCAATGCATGTAAAAACGGAGTCGTAGGCACGTTTCCCAGCTTCAATACCCGAACTCAGGACTTATTAGATACTTGGCTTGGCGAAATTAGCGAGGACTTGGCGCAGTTTGCTGAAGCTAACCCCGGCAAGCCTGTTGCCCCTTTCGGTGTTAATCTGGTTGTACATCCCTCAAATACGCGTTTACCGAGTGACCGAGAAGTGGTCAAGAAGCATAAGGTTCCTTTTGTCATTACCAGTCAGGGCAACCCTGCAGAGATAGTGAAGGAAGTGCATGAGTGGGGCGGTGTTGTCTTTCATGATGTGATTCGTGCAGAGCATGCGAAGAAAGCAATTGCTGCGGGTGTGGATGGAATTATTGTTGTCTCGGCAGGAGCAGGAGGCCATGCGGGTACCATTAACCCCTTTGCTTTGGTGAGAGAAATTCGAGAATTTTGGGACGGCCCTTTGGCTTTGGCCGGTGCTGTGAATGATGGCTACGGTATACGTGCAGCTGAAGTGCTGGGAGCAGACTTTGCTTATATGGGAACACGCTTTATAGCCACCGAAGAAGCCGAGGTAGACCCTGACTACAAAAAGATGTTGGTTGAATCAGGGATTAAAGATTTGATCTTCACAGATACCTTTACTGGCGTGAAGTGTAACTTCCTTAAGCCGTCAATTGAGCGTGCTGGCGTTGACTTGGCAAGTTACCAGGCCAAGGAAAGTGTCGATCTTGATTTGGCAGGTAGTAATGCATGGAAGGACTTTTGGAGTGCTGGTGAAGGCGTATCGGGCATTCACACAATTAAATCGATGGCTGATTTAGTAAAGGAGTTAAAGGTAGAGTACCTGGGCGCAGTTGAAAAGCCGGGCTTTGCCAAGTAAAGGTTATAGTACGGTTAAGCTTGGCGCTGACGATACTGGGCAGGCGATACGTCCGCCCAGCGCGTAAATGAAAGCGAATGTGATTTCACTTACGATGTGTTTGAGGGGTTGTTTCACGTCTTTAAGATATTTGCTCCACGTGTTAGAGAGGCAGATACTGCGCTACAACAGATCGCATTATTTGTCCGGAAAATATTGCGAGCACTTACTCGTCTTTGTACTTGTCAGCGATTGCCAGGAATAAGTGGCAGTTATCCAGAAAGGCATCAAGCATTACCGGGTCAAAATGCTGAGCTCTGCCCTCGCGCATAATCTCTAAAGCTTGTTCATGTGTCATGGCGCTTTTGTAACAACGCTTGGAGATCAAGGCATCATACACATCGGCAATCGCCATTAAGCGTGCAGATAATGGGATAGCTTCTTTGCTTAGCCCTTTAGGGTAGCCAGAGCCATCCCACTTTTCATGATGACATTAAGCGATTTCCTGTGCATATTTCAGGAAGCAATCGCCCTCTTGTGTCCTATTTGATAATTGACGAGCTTTTTGCAGGGCATCGCCGCCTAAAGAAGCGTGACTGCGCATGATCTCCCATTCTTCTGCATCCAGCTTTCCGGGCTTAAGTAGTATTCGATCGGGGATCCCTACCTTTCCAACATCATGCAATGGTGCTGTTCGGAACATTGCATCGATAGCTTCGTCATCTAACTCATCTTTATATTCGGGTAAGTCGCGCACCAGTTCTGCAAGTTGTTTAACGTAATGTTGGGTACGAACGATATGTAATCCGGTTTCCTGGTCACGGGTTTCGGCGAGCGTGGTGAGTGCGTTGATAACGACTTCCTGGGTATATCTAATTTCTTCAGTACGCTCTTGAACGCGTTGTTCAAGTAGCTGATTTTGCTCGGCAAGGGATTTCTTGGCAGCCCGCAAGGTAAGCTGGGTACGAATTCGAGCCAAGACAATGGGGGCTGAAATGGGCTTGGTAATATAGTCGACGGCACCATGGGCCAAGCCCGCGGCTTCGTCACAAACTTGGTTCATTGCGGTAACGAAGATTACGCGAATGTCGGACCACTCATCATGTTCTTTGATGCGGTCAAGCACCTCCATGCCCGACATACCAGGCATATTGACATCGAGCAAGATCAGTTCGATAGACTCATGCTGCTGCTCGAGCTGTTGTAATGCCTGAGTGCCATTAGTGGCGGCAATAAGATCGAACTCGGATTTGAGTGCTTCAGAAAGTAGACGTAAATTGATAGGTTCATCATCAACTATCATAATGAGCGGCTTGCTCATAGATATATCCTTTTAAGTAATTGTCCTAGAGTGCCTTGGTGCTAAAAACTATGCTATATAAGTATGCAGAGGATAGATCCGATGTCCAATAATTGCTGTTTCAATAAGTCGTGTAATTGATAAAGACACACGTTAAAATCGACAAATTCACTAAAATATAACAAAAGGCATAAATCATAAATGAGTGAACATGATTCTTCTTCCATCTTGTCATTAGTCGAAGCTCGTATTTTGGGGGCCTTGATGGAGAAACAGCTAACCACACCCGATGTCTATCCTTTAACGCTCAATAGCCTGGTGACAGCCTGCAATCAGAAAACTAGCCGTGAACCGGTGATGGATCTTTCTGAAGGTGATGTTCAACAGAGCCTTTATGACTTACAGAAGCGGGCCTTGGTAAAATTTGAGTACGGTTCAAGAGCGGATAAATATGACCAGCGTCTGACGCGTGAATATCATATGAATGACGCAGAGCACGCTATCTTTTGCATGCTCTTGCTGCGAGGCCCGCAGACGGTGAATGAGCTTCTCACCCGAACCCGCAGAATGTATGAGTTTTCAGGGCCAGAAGAACTAATTGCTTTAGTCGATAAGCTGCTAAACAGAACAACACCATTGATGTGTCGCTTACCGTCGTCTGCCGGACAGCGGGAAGATCGTTATATGCACCTGCTCAGTGGGGAGCCTGATATGACGCAAATACAAGAGCCTTCAACACCAGTAAGCGACTCTTCAGCGTCTTCAGATGAGCTCTTCGCTCGAATTGAAGAGCTTGAGAAACAAGTCGCTTGGCTGATGGAGCAGAAGCAGTAAGCAAACACTAATAATAGCGAATAGAGCGAAGGCTAAAATAAGCTTTCGTGACGGTCGATATTAGAAAGCGGAATCGTGATAAATGGCAGGCCTAGGGCATCGGTCTTCACCTTGGCCTGTAAGACTTGGCTACGATTTTCGCTGCCGGTTTCGCCGATGTAGTAATACATTTCTGCGATACCGTGGAATTTCTCTAAAGTGATGATGTTTAGCTGAGTGTTTTCAGCGACCCCTGGAACATAGCCAAAGGGTATGGCAATACCAAAGTTGTCCAAGTCTGTGCCAAGAGAGGTGTAGAAGGCTGTCATCACCTGTTCAGACTCTTCTTGTGTGGCCACAACATTGATACCGAAACGGCTTTCTAACTCAATCGCCAAACGTTTGTCGGCATAAGCTTTAAGGGGTGAATCACTTAAAAAGTAAGAGTTGATATAAACGTTTTTACCTTCGAGTGCATCTAGCTTTTCATCTTCAATACTTCTGACCAGATCATCGATGCTATGTGTGACTAAGCGCTGAGCGGTAGAGCCGCCCAAGGTTCCTTGTAAGTCACGGGTTGAGCATGCTGTAAGCACTAAGCATATAAGAAATAATAATGAGAGACGCATTGCGATATTCCACTTTGAATTATAAAAAGTCTAAAGTAGCTTAAGAGACTGAAAGATGGAAGGGGGTAAATGGGCTAGGTAGTCTTAGTCTATTCCAAGTAGCTTATGCATTTGTAATGTTAAGCGCCATTGAGGGTGGCTCAGACAATAGTCGAGCGCTAAACGGGTATTGTTTATTTTGTCTGGGTCTTCACCAAAGCGCACAGCGGGGCTGGCCATGGGCGATAAAAAATAGTGATCAGCGGGGAAGTCTTGATAGGTTTCAGGTAGTGCGTCGCTCTGAGGATAAACCAGCTTTAGTTCATCACAGCGATCAAAAACAATGCTTGATTTGCCTTTTGGGCTAAGGCATACCCAGTCAATACCCTCAGGAAGAGGGAGCGTGCCGTTGCTCTCAATAGCGATCTCAAAACCTAGCTGATGCATCAACTCTATCAGTTTTGGGTCAAGCTGAAGTAGTGGTTCTCCGCCAGTGAAGATAACGTAGGGTTTGGCTATACTCTTACGGCTTGAAGAAGAGCTGGCGAGTACTTGATTGCTGTCCCAGAGTGATTGAATTTTTGTTGCCAATGCTTGGGCATTAGCAAACTCGCCACCATTTTGCCCATCTGTGCCAAGAATATCTGTGTCGCAGAAATTGCACACAGCGTCTGCCCGGCTATCTTCTCTCCCATTCCATAAATTGCACTTACTAAAACGACAAAATACAGCTGCACGCCCTGCACGAGCGCCTTCGCCTTGCAGGCTGTAAAACATCTCTTTAATTCGATATTGCTGTTTACTGCTTTTTGTCACGGTCTTTTTGTGCTCTGGTAAGGGGCTTAGAGAGGGCCTTAATGACTTAAGGTCTTCTCAGGGCTATTTGCTGAAGTGTACTGGTATGAGCGAAATGAATGGCTTTTAGTTTTCGCCGGTAATCGCTTTCAGTGTTTCGTTACGAGATTCCATCATATCACGGACGGCTTTTGCGTCACTCATTGCATTGAATGCATCATCAGCTGTTAGTTGGCCATCTGCCAGGGTTTCTGACATTTTGGGTTGTGGTGCATAGGCTGAGGTAGACTCTTCGTCCGACTCGATTTTCACACTTTGGATAATATTAACATTGGTGTTTACATTCATGGTTGATACGTTCTGAGCCCCTGCTGGGGGTCTATCACCATAGTGCCACATGCCTGTTGCGTCTTGCCATTTGTAGAAGGACACTTTGTTACTGCTGCTTGAGCTGGTTGTCGAGCTCGAGCTTTCATTGCCGGTAAGGCTGTCGGGTAGTATTTTATCAGGAATCAGGTCGGCAGACGTCGGCATGGCGAGTGTAGGCTTACCATTGTCCATCTTAAAGAAAAAAGGCAAGATGATTGCGGCGGCAAGAATGCTGATGGTAATAAAACGAGAAATCATTTTCATGGTGACAAGTTCCTGTGTCTTTGTGCTATTAAGATCATGTTTTGTGTTGTTAATAGCTAATATTGTGTTTACAAATTTGTGACTGGATTTCAGAGTCGGAGCAATTTGGTAAACAAGTTCGAATACATAATAATAGATGTGATTTCGGCAGCCTGCTAGCTAATAAATTACCAATCAGAATATCGATCGTGTCTCCGTTCTGCTCAAATGGAATCGTCTGAGATAGCTTAAACAGTAAAGCATGTTCGACTTGTTCGGCTTGCAGCTCGTTTTGCTGAACGTCCTTTCTTAGCGCACCTTTGGGTAGACTTTTTCTTACCTGCCTAAGTGGTGCAACGACTTGTTCGTGCCAAGAGTCTAGCTCTTCGTTGATGTTGGGTAGCAGCGGTGTAATATTCTTTTTCATAAGCCCAGCCCACATTGCAAAGAGTGATAGGTTGACGCGAAAGCCTTGGGCATCTTGTAGGTCTAATAAGGTGTCTTGCAGTGTTTTATTCTTCCACAGCTTAAGTGAACATAGCCAAAATTCATTCTCTAGAGAGAGGGCGTTCATTTCTGCTGCCGATATTGCGGTGATAGAGGGGCGGCTATGAGTCATTTGGTTAGAGCATATTTGATAAGTGTAAATCGAAATAAATCCATAGGAATTTATCGGCATCTTAGGATTGATGTTGCGTAGGATATCCGCTACCGTCTGCGCCATCCAGACATATCTTATCAGTAAAGGCAGGTTTCCTGAATGTTAAAGATCGATGCATTGACCCTACGAAGAGGCCCGGAGCCTTTATTAGCCGAGGCGAATGCCCTTGTGCATGCCGGTCAACGTGTGGCGATTATTGGCGCCAACGGGGCAGGAAAAACAAGCTTGTTTAAACTTATCTTAGGCGAACTTAGCCCGGATTCGGGTGCCTATTCTTTGCCCGGTAACTGCCGTGTTTCTCATATGGCTCAGGAAGTCACAGCAGGAGAGCGAACGGCTAAAGATTATGTGCTCGATGGCCATCAGCAGCTCCGTAGTCTGGAGGCTGAATTAAAACAAGCTGAAGCCGCACACGATGACCATAAAATTGCTGAACTCCATGGAGAGCTGGAGCACATAGGTGCCTATGAAGCACCAGTTATCGTGGAAAAGTTACTGCATGGTTTGGGATTTGATCAGAAAGACATGCAGCGCCCGGTTAATGACTTCTCTGGTGGTTGGCGAATTCGTTTGAATTTGGCGCAAGCACTGATGTGCCCTTCTGACCTATTGTTGCTGGATGAGCCGACGAACCACTTGGATCTAGATGCGATGCTCTGGCTGGAGCAATGGCTGAAACGTTACGAAGGTACGGTGTTATTCATTTCTCATGACCGTGACTTCATTGATGCCGTGTCGACACATATTCTTCACTTCGAACACAAGCAGCTGAATCAATATACAGGAACTTATAGTGAGTTCGAGACGCAGCGTGCTCAAAAGCTTGCTCAGCAGCAATCTCAGTATGAAAAGCAGCAGCAGCGTATTAGCGAAATTCAGTCTTTTGTAAATCGCTTTAAAGCGAAAGCGACCAAGGCAAAACAGGCTCAGAGTCGTGTTAAAGAACTTGCTAGAATGGAGCTTATTGCCCCGGCTCATATTGATTCACCGTTTAACTTTAGCTTTCCTGAGAGCGACAAAATATCTAGCCCATTACTAAGCATTCAAAAAGCAGACTTGGGCTATGAGCAGAAAGCAGTGCTCGAAGATTTTACTACCAGCATCTTACCGGGTACACGAGTAGGCCTTCTAGGGCCAAACGGTGCCGGTAAGTCGACTTTAATCAAAAGCCTGGTAGGTGATTTAGCTCAGCTTAGTGGTCAGCGTGCAGAAGGAGAGCACCTTCGAATTGGCTATTTTGCCCAGCACCAGTTGGAAGCCTTGGATCTGAGCGCGAGCCCTTTCTTGCACTTGCAGAGAATTAACCCAAAAGCGACGGATCAAGAAATTCGTAACTTTTTAGGTGGTTTTGATTTTAGAGGCGACGCTGCATTGGAGACCATCGAGCGTTTCTCGGGTGGAGAAAAAGCTCGCTTGGCTTTGGCGATTATTGCTTGGCAGAAACCAAACCTTCTAATGCTTGATGAACCGACTAACCACTTGGATTTGGAAATGCGTCATGCGCTGACGATGGCTTTGCAGGCTTTCCAGGGAGCAATATTGGTAGTTTCGCATGATCGTCATTTACTAAAGAATACCGTCGACACCTTCTGGCTGGTGGCAAACGGGAAAGTCGAAGAGTTTAAAGGCGACCTGCACGATTACGAAGTTTGGTTGCAAGACTTCCATAAAGAGTCGAGTAAAACTGAAACTGTAGAGACAGACAGTGCAGACAAGCAAAATGAATCAGCGGAAGATAAAAAGGAACGCAAGCGTATCGCTGCGGAGCTTCGTCAGAAATTGAGCCCACTGAAGAAAAAGCTCAAAACCGCAGAAAAGGCGATGGAGAAGCACCAAGAAGCTTTAGCTGAGCTCGAAGAGAAACTCGCTGCCCCAGAGATTTATCAAGCTGAAAATAAAGCCAAGTTGAAAGAATTGATGGATGAGCAGGCAACACATAAAGTCGGTTTAGAAGAATCCGAGATGGAATGGTTTGAACTGAGTGAAGAGATCGAAACGGCCGAGAGCCAGATGTAGTTTTTTCTCAAAGCTTGGTTTTAGTGTAGGCAGAGAGCTCCGTCTTTTGCAGGATCAATCTCGTGCTAGCCCGCTTGCGAGCCGTGGAAGGCTCTGCCTACAAGTTTGTGGATTCACAGGTAGCGGGCAAATAACGATTATCGTAGGCAGAGGGTTCCATCCCTCGCAGGTCGATGCCCCGTGCTAGGCGTGGAAGCCTCTGCTTACAGATGCTTCTACTTGGCCTTTAATGCCTCACCCGAAAATGAAATGCCTTTCCAGCCTTGAGTAATAAAGTTGCGAATGTTTTGGTGGTCATTGCCCTCAGGGTTCTTGAGCACATCTTCGCGATAGTATTGACCAAAACAAGTTAGAGTTTGTTGCTCATCCAGGTTTTGAAGCTGGGCAAAAGCAAAGAGTTTGCAGGAGCCCGAGTTCTGCCCTGCCTCATTGGCTTGCTCGCCATTTTGAAAGGCTGTGGGTGTAAATTCATATAGCTCGTCAATAATTGCCATTGTATCTTCAAACTGAATGCTGCTTGCATCTTGGTTTAAACGTTGGACGAAAGTCTCTAAATTAGACAAAGTTTTCTCCCTGGGTGGTGAATATAATGAATTTTATATGATATCACTTTACTTGCCGGATTTTTCCAATTAAACTTCGCGCCCCTAAGTGGAACTGTGTCTATATTTTGATCGCTGTGCCAGTAAGCCAAGCTTGCTGAAATGTGCACTGCAGCCATAGCTCAGTAAGAATTTATCAATATAACTTTATTGGAACAGGTAATTTTAATGCCTTCTGTAAAATTGAAAGAAAACGAGCCATTTGATATCGCTCTTCGTCGTTTTAAGCGTACTTGTGAAAAAGCAGGTGTTTTGTCTGAAGTTCGTCGTCGTGAATTCTACGAGAAGCCTACTTCTGTACGTAAGCGTAAAGCAGCTGCAGCTGTTAAGCGTCACGCGAAGAAGGTTCAGCGCGAAACAAAACGTTTCGAAAGACTGTACTAAGATTTGTCACCACTCTTTGTCTATATTTTAGATAAAGAGAATGTGAGCGATAAAACGACAAGGTCTAGGATAATGATATTCTAGCCTATTGTTGTTTTTTGCGTTTTAAGCAGATAAAACTTTACCCTTGCTCTATCAGGTTGATCGCGATATGCGAGTGTCTTGGTACGGTCGTTATGCAGGTAGGGTTCTACAGCAATGTAATTAGATGGAGTTTAGTGTGAGCGAAGCCGGTGCAAGTACTTTAAAGGCAAGTATTACCTCTGCAATGAAAGAGGCAATGAAAGCTCGCGCAAAAGAGCGTCTAGCGACTATCCGTTTAATTCTGGCTGAGTTTAAGCGTATCGAAGTTGATGAGCGTATAGAGTTAGATGATGCTCGTGTGCTTGCTGTGCTAGATAAAATGCTTAAACAGCGTCGAGATTCAATTAGTCAGTACGAAGCAGCAAGCCGCCAAGATCTTGCGGATGTAGAAGCTGGCGAAATCGCTGTGATTGAGACGTTTCTACCCGCGGCACTGACTGCCGAGGAAATTGATGCTTTGGTCGCCGAGGCAGTGGCGAGCTCTGGAGCAGAATCAGTTCGGGATATGGGCAAGGTGATGGCGGTGCTTAAGCCTCAGCTTCAAGGTCGAGCTGACGTCGGTAAGGTAAGCCAG
>NZ_LWGG01001461.1:0-885 GCF_001635365.1 Oleiphilus sp. HI0128
TTGGCGTACCCGCTTTGCTTAAGTGAGACTGAGGACCATCGTCCCTTACAGACTGACCAATTTGATAATGGCTCAACTTCTTGATCATCATCGGGCCAACCCATAAGGAAATCATCAGGGCAGTTAAAACCCCTAGGATTCCTCGCAAGGTTAAATACTGAAACACCGACAAGAACCCAAATGTTTCAGATAAAACGGATGACAACCAATACAGCATTAGTGAACTCTTCTCTTAATTAAATTTACAACTTCATCCATTGCTGCGCTTCTGGACCCTTTGATCATCACGATCTTATTTTTGTGCTGATCTTTCACTAGGTGCTCTGCAAGCAAGGCTTTGTCTTCAAAAACCAATGCATTCTCACCAATACTTTCACTCATCTGTTTTGCGTATTGCCCTATCAAGCAAAACTCTTCGATTCCTAATTCAAGCGCATAAGTCGCTACATCTATATGCGCGTCATGCGCATGCGCACCAAGTTCAGCCATTTCACCCAGCACGGCAATTCGATACCCCGCCTGCATAGACAAGACATTAAGGGCTGCTTTCATCGAAGCCGGATTTGCGTTGTAACTGTCGTCTAATAAAGTGATGTCATTAATGAAAGCTGTGTTCATACGCCCTTCTGTCGACTCAACCTTTGCCAAGCCTTTTGCTACACCTTCCAAGTCGCATCCAACAGCAATTGCAGCAGTCGCTGCTGCGAGAGCATTTTGGATTTGATGCAAACCTGGCACAGGCAAACCAACCCTTACGCTCTCTTCGTGATAATTCAATGTAAAGCAGCTTCCTTCGGCTTCACATTCAACATCACTTGCAAAGACATCCGCATTTTCACTTTCCTGTGAGAAAGACAAACTTTGCCTTCCTCCCAAGCGCTCTAA
>NZ_LWGG01001462.1:0-1795 GCF_001635365.1 Oleiphilus sp. HI0128
ACTAATGAGTAAGCCAAGCCCTGACAGAAATAACAAACCCTTACACGCAGACATGAAATGGGCTTCACTCATTTTTGTATGCAAGCGATGTCCTAAAGTCGAACCAAGTAAGCAAGCCGGTAACAAAATTATGTCGATAATCAACAACGACGACACAGAAAAACCACTCTGTGACTGGGCGGCTAAGGCATACGGAACGATTTTAACCAGATTCATCATCGCAAAAAACATGGCAGCGCTTGCCAACCACGTGCGCTTGGGTAATCGTATCGTGGCCAAATAAATATTAATCGGTGGACCACCTGCGTGTAGCAATGTGCTGGTTAAACCAGACAAGGTCGCCCAAAAAAGACCTGCATAGGGCAGGTGAGCCAAAACGGGGCTCAACTGTTTCCACAGCGCGAATGCAATGCAAAATAAACCAAGCAAAGACTGTAACAAGCTACTGGACAATCCACCCAATAAATAGCCACCCGCGATGATGCCGACCAGTGCCGCGGGGCCGATCACTTTTATTTCTTGCCAGTTCACGCTGCGCCAATAATAGTGCATCGTCTTTGCGTCCATCACAATGAGAAGCGGCAACATTAAAATAGCGGCAACCGGCACGGGCATCACGAACGATAGTAATGGTACCGCGATAACACCCGCTCCTCCGGCAAAACCAGATTTTGAGATCCCCGTTATTAACACGCCAACCACGGCTAGCCCCCAAAATAGCGGGTCAAGCAATAATAGGCTTAGGTCATCAGTTGCATTCATCAGAATGTTTTCTCGCGTTATATTACAAGCAATTATCTTGGCGGGAGGTCAAACCAAAGAGCAGTCAAGCCTTCATCTTTGGCCGTAATAGATAGCTGATCTTTTATAATACCTAGACCATCACCTGGCTTTAATTCAAGCTTGTCAGTCGATGTAACGCCAAGTCCCTCCCCCTCAATTACATGCAAATAACCCACTCGCGCTTGAGCCGTCAATTCGTAGCGTTCTCCGGCGTTTAGCTGCAAGCGAAAAAGGCTCACATCCTGGTGAATACTTAGGCTACCGTTGCTTCCATCTGGCGTTACCAAAGCTGTCAGTGTCGAAGACTGTAAGATGGGCATTTGCTCGTAACTAGGTTCAATGAGTTTTACATTTGGACTGATCCAAATTTGCAAAAACTTCAATGCTTCGGTTTTAGATGCGTTAAATTCAGAGTGCATAATCCCTGACCCTGCGCTCATACGCTGAACCTCTCCCTCAGGCACTATAAAGTGATTTCCTGTGCTATCTCTGTGCTCGATAGCCCCCTCCAATATATAAGAAATAATTTCCATATCTCGATGACCATGATTATCAAAACCCGCACCGGGGGAAACCTCATCATCATTGATGACTCTCAGTACCGAAACTCCCATGTGATCGGCGTCGTAATAGTGACCAAACGAAAAGCTATGTTGGCTATTTAACCAAGAAAAGTTGGCCTTACCTCGTTCGTCAGCAGCTCGATAATAAAGCATGACAACTCCTTACTTTTGATGAAAATAGTGACTGAGATCGTTAGTTAGCTTTTTCCAACTGGTCTCGATCATGGGGTAAATCGAAATCTTGTTCAGGCCCTAAAGGAATGACCCCCGTCGGATTGATCGTAAGGTGACTGGCGTAATAGTGGGTTTTGATATGCTCAAAATTCACTGTCTGGGCCACCCCTGGCACTTGATACAGCTCGCGAACATAAGAACTCATCGCGGGGTAACTCGCTATCAGTTGTCTATTGGTTTTAAAGTGTCCAAAATAAACAGCGTCGAATCGAATC
>NZ_LWGG01001463.1:0-999 GCF_001635365.1 Oleiphilus sp. HI0128
GTTACTGCACCGAGTATTGTTGCTGGATCAGCACCTAAAGCCACCGCAACCGGGAAAGGTTTACCTGGGTGTTTTTGCTGCCACTCTCTGAAGTCTAGTGCGCCACCACGGTGAGATAGCCAGCGCATGATCAGCTTATTCTTTGCAATCAACTGCTGGCGATAAATCCCCAGATTCTGGCGAGACTTTTCAGGCCCTTTTGTAATCACCAAAGACCAGGTCACCAAAGGTCCTGCATCGCCTGGCCAGCAAGTCTGGATAGGAAGCTTATACAGATCCACCTGATCTTTTTCGATAAGCACTTCCTGACAGGCAGCCGAGCGGACCTCTTTGGGCCCCATCGCCATCACCTTTTTAAATATCGGTAGCTTTTGCCAGGCATCCTTAAAACCTTTAGGTGGTTCAGGTTCTTTAAGAAATGCCAAAAGTTTGCCCACTTCACGTAGTGCACTGACGTCTTCTTGCCCCATTCCTAAGGCAACGCGCCGCGTTGTACCAAAAAGATTTGCCAACACTGGCATATTGTAACCCTTTGGGTTTTCAAACAGTAAAGCAGGCCCTCCTGCACGTAAAGTACGATCACATATCTCGGTCATTTCCAGATAAGGATCGACTTCCTGAGCAATACGCTTCAACTCACCTTGCGCTTCAAGTTGTTTGATAAAACTTCGGAGGTCATCATATTTCATAACTGACACAACAATCTCAATTCAATTCATAAAAAAACCGGTATAAATACCGGTTTATATTCTAGCCTGACGATGTTTAATTCAGCTCAAAAGTTTTATTTAACAAAGCTTTTGAGCCATCAACAACAGCCTATCGCTTCTTCATCGACAAGAAGAACTCATCATTTGTTTTAGAGTCTTTCAGCTTATCGAGAATAAATTCTAATGCTGCTAAGTCGTCATCCATACTATGCAATAGTTTACGCAGTATCCAAACACGCTGAAGCTCATCTTCACTCATCAACAAGTCTTCTCGACGCGTTCCTGAACG
>NZ_LWGG01001464.1:0-662 GCF_001635365.1 Oleiphilus sp. HI0128
TTCTAACGAAACCTATCGACCCGAAACACCTCATCGCCACGCTGCGAAACCGAGGCCGAAGAGCTCGATCCCTTTTGGCACTAATGATTCGCGATAGCCTGACCGGGCTTTACAATCATACCCATACTCTACATTTGCTAGAAATTGAAGTTGCTAAAGCAGCGGAAAGCGAACTACCTGTCTGTTTCGCAATGCTCGATATCGACTACTTCAAAAAGATTAATGATAACTACGGCCACCCTATTGGCGACCGCGTACTGAAAAGCCTTTCTCTTTTCCTTAAACAGCGGCTACGTAAAACAGACCACATCGGTCGCTATGGTGGCGAAGAGTTTGCCATCGTACTGCCAAATACTTCTGAACGCGATGCTAAAACTATTCTTAACGAAATACGTGAACGCTTTGCAGAATTACCACAGCCCGCCGGAACCGGCACATTCAATGTCACCTTTAGTTGCGGCATTGCATTAGCTGACCACGAAAACGCTCAATCCTTATGTGAAAAGGCTGATCATGCCCTATACGAAGCAAAGAGAAATGGACGAAATAATGTCCGTTGCTACAATACAGAACTGTAAGAAAACCTGCTTGTAAATAACGCAATATATGGGCAAACTAGCCACTATATTGTAGATAAAGTGTCATAAAAAGAAACTACACTT
>NZ_LWGG01001465.1:0-706 GCF_001635365.1 Oleiphilus sp. HI0128
ACTGCATACGCTTCTTGCCGTTAGGCTTTCCTGATTTTGGTGGGCCGCCAAAGAAATGCCGGAAGAACTCCGGGATTTGCTCCATATCACCCTGAAACTGGAACTGGGAAGGTCGCTCGGCATGGCTAACCGTACTAATATTAACGACCGATTCCGCATGCTCTTCAACTAACTCGGTAAAATCCGGCAGATCTGCAGCATGGCTAGAGAGACTCAATACACTGATTGCAGCCATCAAGAATAGCAAGGAGCTGAGTTTATTTATGTACTTCATGAAGAATCCTCAAGAGAGTATGTAGTTAGAACGTACCCTCATTTTTGAGGCCGAAGGGCTAGTTTTCAACTTAAAAATACGTAACGGGGGAGCAAGGTTAAAGAGGAAAAATACTAGTCTATAGCCCGGTCTACGGCTACAATATGTGGCTGAAAGTCTGGATCACTTTTATGCTCGCTAGCAAAACGTCTAGCCAAATAAAGCCCTAATCCAAAGCCACAAATGGACGCCAGCAAGGTCGCGGCATCATTTAAGGCTAAATAACTTTCCGCAAGCACAGCACAAAGAATCATTAAAACCAAGGGAAGCACATACATCACGAGGGAGGCCTGCAGGAAAGTTTTCTCTGGAACTGCGAGGGTTACATAATCCCCTACTTGTACATCAAACTCGTTATCAAGCTCAAACTCAATACATTTTCGTTGGCTACTA
>NZ_LWGG01001466.1:0-1465 GCF_001635365.1 Oleiphilus sp. HI0128
CAAAGTTTGGTGAATATCGCTTGATGCTGGCTGGTTTGGCAGCTTATACGGTGTGTTTGATGATAGCGCTTTCAGGTCAGAATGTGATGCATTATTGGCTTGGATTGGTGTTGCTAGGTATTGGTTGGAACTTTCTATTTGTCGCAGGTACGGTTTTGCTTCCTAAAGTGTACCAACCTGCCGAGAGGTATAAAGTACAGGGTTTTAATGACTTTTTTGTGTTTGTATTCCAGGCTGCGGCATCAATATCTAGTGGAGTAGTTATTTATAGTGTTGGCTGGAATAGCCTGCTTATCTACGCTATTCCGCTAATTTTGGTTCAGATGTTGGTGATCTTTATCTGGAGAATAGGTAAAAGTAAGGAGGGAGAGCTTGTCTAATTATCGCTTTAGTTTTCTTTTGCTTGGAGGTTTAAGTCTGGCTGGCTGCTCCAGCTTGCCGCCTGAACAACCTCAAAATATTTGTAAAATATTCGAAGAAAAGCCAGACTGGCATGATGCCGCGCTCGATGTACGGGAACGCTGGGGAGTCCCTGTTCACATTCCAATGGCCATAATGTATCAAGAGTCATCTTTTAAATACGATGCGGCACCGCCGATGGAGTACTTCCTTGGATTTATTCCTATCGGTCGAGCGAGCGATGCGTATGGTTATTCTCAGGCTAAGACTCCTGTTTGGGGAGAATATGTAGCTGACGCCGGGAGCACCTTTGCAGATCGCGATGATTTTGATGATGCGATTGATTTTGTCGGTTGGTATATGAATCGAAGTAGCAAGATAAACAAGGTTAGTAAATGGGATGCCTACGCACAATACCTAAATTATCACGAAGGGCATGGTGGTTATCGTAGAGCTAGTTATGAAAAAAAACCTTGGCTAAAAAAGGTAGCGAAGAAGGTTGAGGCTCGGGCTAAAAAATATAGTGAGCAATACTGGTCGTGTAAAGATGACTTAAATAGTGGGTGGTTTTAGACAAGATTGATAGGCATAAAAAAACCTCACAAATGCGAGGCTTTTTTATTATTACTTGCGAGTGCTAGATTAAGCTTGCTTACGACGAGCGAAACCTAGACCAGCCAAACCAAGACCTAGAAGAGCTAGAGTGCCTGGCTCTGCAACTGATACTTCGAATGACTGGTGGATGCCGTCACCGCGCGATTCTACGATTACGCCGTCAACATTTTTGTACTTCGTATATGGCTTGCTACCAACTAGAACGTTTGGTGTTGCATAGTTTTGGCCGATGAAGATGCCGAAGCCTTCAGTGCCTGGATCTGTTGTGTTGTCTTCCAGGTCAGCAAAAAGGCTTGAACCCAAGTTAAAGCGAGTAAGCTTTGTGTCTTTGTCAAGGTCAAAGGTAAACCCATCATAGCCATTGCTATTTGTTTTTGCAGTCCAGTTGATAGTATTGCCCCAGTTGCTTGTAGAGGTGTAGTCACTGCCGTCAAAGCTAATGGTTGTAGCT
>NZ_LWGG01001467.1:0-1113 GCF_001635365.1 Oleiphilus sp. HI0128
GCTTTGCCATTAGCGGCATTGCAAACTCATAAAACGTATCAGAAAGAATAATTACCTGAAAGCGAGTAGACAACCAGTCAATAAACTCTTTAGCACCTGGAAGCGGATCGAGTTCAGCGATAACAGCTTGAATCTCATTAAGACCATAACCGTTTTCTTCAAGGATACGAAGGCGCTGAGTCATCAATACGTCATAATCTGGTATATCACGAGTGGTCGCCTTAAGCTCTTCTATTCCGGTCTTTTCAGCAAATGCTATCCATATTTCAGGGATCAATACCCCTTCTAAATCAAGACAAACTAATTCCACGACGCACTCCGTCTTTATAATAAAGGTTAATATCTTTCGATAGTGAAAATTCGAAGCGCTATTCTAACTAAAAGCTAGCGCCTTGCATAATGTAAAATCTTCGTTAGAATCGAGCTCATATTGCTAATACCACATTAGTATTAAAACAAAGCATATACAGAGACCAAATAATGTCGATTGACTTTAACGACCCCGCCACAATTACCGATGAAGCCGTTCAGCAGCTAAATGATGAGCTTTCAAGTAAATCACCTCGCGAAATTCTAAAATTTGCGGTGAACACCTTCGATAACATTGCAATTTCTTTCAGCGGCGCAGAAGATGTTGCCTTGATTGAGCTTTCTCATCGACTAACTGACGACCTTCAGGTTTTCTCGCTAGATACAGGCCGATTACATCCAGAAACTTACCGCTTTATTGAAAAGGTTCGCCAACACTATAACATCGACATTGAATTAATGACCCCCAATGCTGAGCGACTAGAGGCTTTTGTTAAGCAAAAAGGGCTATTCAGTTTTTTTGAAGACGGGCATAAAGAATGCTGTGGCATTCGTAAAGTAGAGCCTTTGAAAAGAAAGCTTGGTACCTTGAATGCGTGGGTTTCCGGCCAACGTAAAGATCAAAGCCCAAGCACTCGCTCTGAAGTTGCTGTTATTGAGATTGATCATGGCAACTCAAGCGACGAGCGTAAGTTAATCAAATTCAACCCGCTTGCGAATTGGAGCTCTAAAGAAGTTTGGGACTACATTAGGCTTTCTGAAGTGCCTTACAACGAACTGCACGAAAAAGGCTTTACCAGTATT
>NZ_LWGG01001468.1:0-899 GCF_001635365.1 Oleiphilus sp. HI0128
TATGAATAGGCAGTTTATGAATATAGTTCAGTGATGAATAACCCGTGCCAAAGTCGTCAATGGCAATGGTGACGCCATGCTCAGAGAGTTGTCTGAGTTTTTGAGTCATATTCTCAAGGTCGTTCATAATAACATTTTCAGTGAGCTCGATTTCGAGATTTCCGGGCGGGAAATCTGCCTGGCGCAAGCTGGATAGTAAACGCTGTACAAAGCGCGGGTGTTCAACCTGGAGAGGTGAGAAGTTTACTGATAAGCGAATGTCACTTTGGCCGCTGTCGATCCAGGATTTAATTTCTTTACAGGCCGAATGCAGTACCCAGTCGCTAATATCAGACATTAGTCGGGTTTCTTCGGCTAAAGGAATAAACTCGCCAGGATAGATTAGACCACGCTCAGGATGCTGCCATCTTACCAGCGCTTCAACACCGATGGTCTTACCTGTCTTGGCAGAAATTTGAGGCTGATAATAAACTTTGAACTGGTTACGTTCCAGTGCGTTTCTAAGGTCTCTTTCCAGGCTCAAACGATTTGAGGTGTGGATGGCCATATCTTCGCTGTAGTACTGGTAACCATCTTTACCGCGTCCCTTTACATGGTACATAGCAACATCGGCATTTTGGATGAGCTGGTCAACCGTGTTCCCGCCATTAGGGTAGACGGCAATACCAATACTTACGCCGACAAATACTTCATGCTCACCCAGGTCGAAAGGGGCTTTGAGTGTTGAAATGACTTTCTTGGCAATGGTTCTGGCATCTTCAGGCGAAGAAATTGATGGCAGAAGTAGGGTGAATTCATCTCCACCAAAACGAGATAAGGTATCACACTTTCTGACGCAGCTTTCAAGGCGAAGGGCCACAGACTGCAATAAGCGGTCGCCCATAGCGTGCCCCAAAGTA
>NZ_LWGG01001469.1:0-1355 GCF_001635365.1 Oleiphilus sp. HI0128
TCCCTAACCGATTCACTTGTGCGCGCGCCGACGACTGTTAAGTGACCTGTCATAATAATCGGGATCTTTGAATCATTAACATCTCTTAAACCCAGTGCCTTACTATAAAGCACCTGATAGTGCTGCTTTATCGCATCTTGTACATCTCGTTGCTTTTCTTTCCCTGTCGAACCGGAGTGACTACCAACCAGGTCTCTAGCTCTTAGAAATGGAACGGCACATATAATTCCCTTTATTTCTCCAGCAGCGCCTGTCACGGGCAATAGCTGTTGCTCGTAGGTATTCTCGTTTGCAGAAGAAATTACATGCGTGTTGAAGTGTGCAAGCAAGTCAGAGGTTTCTTCAAGCATGGCGACAGAATCATGATTTCCGGCAACAATAACGAGAGGCACAGCCTTGTTTGTCGCTTCACTAAAGTCAATCACAAACTTGTGATAAAGTTCGCGAGCATAGCTAGGTGGAGCCCCGGTATCAAATATATCGCCGGCAACAATAACGGCGTCAACCTCATGCTCAAGAACCTGCTCAACCAGCCAATTAAGGAAACCCTGATGTTCTTTTTGGCGACTTTTACCCATGAAATACTGACCAAGATGCCAGTCGGAGGAGTGAATTATTTTCAAGATGTTGACCCGATTTTCAATTTGAAGACTAATTTACCCCTTATTTTTGTGAAGTAAAGGCATTTTATTGCGGACTTGGTTCACATGGTTGCATAAGCTTTCAAAGTGATACAAAGATCACCTTGTTAATTTTCTTGTAAAAGATAAGTTTAATAGTAGCAATGAATTAGCAGGACTTATTGAGACAGATTATGAAAAGACAACTCATCTATCACACACCGATTGCACTCGATGCACAAAGCTATAAAACAAGTGAAGCATCTGTTTTATCAGGCCAAGGGGTACATGAGAGAGCAACGATTAAAACCATTTCTCGTGACGGCATATGCCTAAACTGTGACCAAGAAACCTTGCATCGCTTACTACCCAATACACCTTCGGTATCACCTAAGTGTCCGGTTAAAGTTGAAGTCGCATTTAAATTAGAAAGCTTTCTTCAAATTAATGCAGATGTAATCTGTATTAGACGCTTATCTAAAGATACCTTTCAACTTGAGTTACGCTTTGGCGCCTTAGATGCCGAAGCTGAGTGTGAAATTGACGCCTATATTGAACATTCACTATACAAAGAAAAGAGTAAAGTAGTGCAGCCGATAAGAGCTATGAATGAATATTCTGCAGTTGCTTAAGCATTTGATGATGTATAACTAGTTCACACCCAAGCTATGCTCTCGATGTGAACACTGATTTAAGTATTGGCTGGCTTAAAGCTACTTAGTGGGAGTAAGGGTA
>NZ_LWGG01001470.1:0-1273 GCF_001635365.1 Oleiphilus sp. HI0128
CTTGATAATTTTTTGTGAGTGTTTGACTTATGTCATGATTAGCGCGCTCAAGTGTTGTTACTGTAGACGAATTCGTACTGGATATAAAAAACAAGAACGGTTTGGAGAACTCATGGAATTATTTAGTGAAGTTGAACGCTGTGTCGAGCGGACGATAGAGACGGTTGGTAAAAATATTGTTTTGGGTTTACCTCTAGGTTTGGGAAAACCAAATCAGTTGGCGAATGCTTTTTACAGAAAGGCGCAGCAGGATCCGAGTATTAATCTGCGGATCATTACAGCTTTATCGCTAGAAAAGCCAAGACCAAAAAGTGAAATGGAAGCCAAGTTTCTAGTGCCATTTGTCGAGCGCTTATTTGGTGATTACGAAGAGTTAGAGTATGCCAAGGCAGTCAGGACTAACACCTTGCCGCCGAATGTCGAAGTCTCGGAGTTTTACTTTAAAGCGGGTGCTATGAAGAGCGTTGCCAGTGCGCAGCGAAACTATGTATCGAGTAACTATACCTTTGTATCGCGCGACTTAATGATTAATGGCGTCAATGTGCTGGCACAAATTGTCGCTAAAAAAGAAATAGATGGCCGACCACAGTTGAGCTTAAGCTGTAATACCGATGTTACCCTGGATATTATGCCTCTGATTGAAGAAGAGAGGGCGAAGGGGAAAAAGATCGTCACTATTGCTCAGGTTCATGACGATTTACCGTTTATGTATAACCGTGCAATGGTCGAGAATGATTATTTTGACTTCCAGGTTCATAGTCCTGCCTATCAGACTCGTTTGTTTGCGCCACCAAATATGTCGGTTCCTAACCCTGACTATATGGCAGGCTTATATGCCAGTACTCTAATTAAAGATGGCGGTACATTGCAGATTGGTATCGGTTCATTAGGTGATGCCATCGTTTATGCATGCAAATTGCGCCAGACCGATAACGACGTCTATAAACATGTCGTCGACTCTCTGAATATCGATAAAAAACTTATCTCCGAATATGGTGGCGTGGATGCCTTCGATAAAGGCTTGTATGGTTCCAGTGAAATGTTTGTTAACGGCTTCATGCACCTAATCAAGAGCGGAATTGTAAAGCGTAAGGTCTATGATGATCTTGATTTACAGCGCTTGATTAATGAGGGGAAAATTGGTGAAACAGTTTCACCATCTACACTTGAGTGCTTGTTAAATGAGTCGATTATTTCTCATCAGCTGACTCATTCTGACTTTATTTATCTACAGCGCTGGGGCATTTTTTCTGATGCCGTACAGTGGGCTGAG
>NZ_LWGG01001471.1:0-28526 GCF_001635365.1 Oleiphilus sp. HI0128
GCCGAGTTTGTTCAAGCTCATGAGATTGAAGACTGGATTTCCGAATTGGCTAATCGTTTTATGGGGGCGCTCAAAAACAAACTCATCGATTATCAGCACTACCTGCAACTCGGCACCCCTCAAAAGCAGTTTGGCATTCGGCTTGATGAATTGCTTGACGAAGGTTTTTCGATGTTAACGCTTAACTTTCAAAGTGGGCGAGAAGTCTTTGAATGTAGTTTGCACACAAAAGTATTAAATCAAAATTTGTCCTTTGAGTATAAAGAGCCTGAAGCCGATCCTTTTGATGATGGCGAGCTAGAGATGTTCTAAATCTTTCTACAAGAGCTAGCTTTTGTTTCGCGCCGCTATTTTTGCTAAAATGCCGCGCAATTTCCTACATATTGAATTTTTGTGACCTTACTTTATCAAAAGCGTTTGTTCTTCAGGCTTTATAGTTAAGTTAAGGTCATCTAGCTGGTTACTATTCCATGAAAGAATCCTTATTGCTTCGTTTAGACAGTATTTCTGAACGTTACGAAGAATTAGCAGCTCTTATGAGCGACCCTGATGTGATCACAGACCAGAATAAATTTCGCGACTTTTCAAAAGAGTATGCTGAAATTGAGCCGGTTGTGAAATGTTACGCTAGCTACAGACAAGCTCAGGACGACATCGAAGAAGCCAACATGCTGATGAATGATGGTGATGCCGATATGCGCGAGATGGCTCAAGAAGAGCTGAAAGAGGCAAAGTCTTCTTTGGAAACTCTTGATAAGGAGTTGCAGACTCTCTTGTTACCTAAAGATCCGAATGACAAGAATAACGTTTTCTTGGAAATTCGAGCGGGAACCGGTGGTGATGAGGCGGCAATTTTCTCTGGGGATTTATTTCGCATGTATTCTCGTTATGCTGAGAAGAAAGGCTGGAAGGTTGAAGTGGTTAGCGAAAACCTGGGTGAGCACGGTGGTTATAAAGAAGTGATTACACGGCTTGTCGGTGAGGGTGTATATGGGAGCCTGAAGTTTGAGTCAGGAGCTCATCGTGTACAACGTGTTCCAGAAACCGAATCGCAAGGCAGGGTTCATACTTCGGCTTGTACGGTGGCTGTGATGCCGGAAATTGATGCTGTGGATGAGATCGAAATCAATAAGGCTGACTTGCGTATCGATACCTTCCGGGCTTCGGGCGCCGGTGGTCAGCACGTCAACAAAACGGATTCGGCTATTCGTATTACCCACTTGCCAACAGGTGTGGTAGTTGAGTGTCAGGACGAACGATCACAGCATAAGAATAAGGCTCGCGCTCTATCTTTGTTGCAATCGAGGCTACTGACGGCTGAACAGGAAGCGCATGCTCAAGAACAATCAGATCAACGAAAAAGTCTCGTAGGTAGTGGTGACCGTTCTGAGCGAATCAGAACCTATAACTTTCCTCAAGGTCGCATGACTGATCATCGAATTAATTTGACGCTCTATAAGCTAGCTGAAGTTATGGAAGGTGATTTGGACCAGGTGTTACAGCCTTTATTGCAAGAGCATCAGGCTGAATTACTCACTTCTATGGGTGAGTAATAAGTAGATATAGCTTATTGGAGTTTGATATGAGCCATCAACTGACTATTTCAGAGGCGATGGCAAAATCCCTCGAATTGACAAGCAGTTCGGCATCTTTGGATGTTGAGCTGCTCTTATGTCACGTGCTCGATTGCGAGCGTGCTTATTTACGGACCTGGCCTGATAAAAGTCTGGATCAAGACCAAACCGAGCACTTTCTTTCTCTTGTTTCACAACGCCAAAAAGGGCGTCCTATTGCCCACCTAATTGGTCAGCGAGATTTTTGGACTCTAAATTTAAAGGTTAATGAGCATACTCTCATTCCAAGGCCTGATACCGAAGTGCTTGTTGAAAGGGCTTTGAATTTGCCGTTGGATAAGTCCGCCATTTCAGTACTTGATCTCGGAACGGGCACGGGGGCGATAGCCTTGGCATTAGCTAGTGAGCGCCCAGCATGGCAGGTCAATGGTGTTGACCGTTTTCCAAAGGTCATTGAGCTAGCAAGGCAAAACGCAAACTTGAATAGCCTTCCTCATGTTGAGTTCTTCTGCAGCGATTGGTTTTCCGCATTCCGGGAGCAGCGTTTTTCTCTGATTGTTAGTAATCCTCCCTATATCGATGCCAAAGATAAGCACCTGCGTGAAGGGGATGTTCGATTTGAGCCTGCTTCTGCTCTGATTGCTGAAGATCAGGGGATGGCCGATATCAAAAAGATTACGCATGATGCGCGTGAGTTTCTCGAAGCAGGTGGCTGGCTACTTTTTGAACATGGCTATGACCAGGCAGAGCTTGTTAGGTCAGTACTGAAAAAAGCGGGTTATCAGCAGGTCGAGACAAGTAAAGATTATGGCGGTAACGATCGTGTTACCCAGGGCCAATGGACTGGGTAAGACTAGTTTTATATCTGTATAGAGGTGAATTGTGAGCGAGCAGCAAAGTCGCGAAGTTTATCAAGAGTTAAGTGATCCGGAGTTATTGCGATATAGCCGGCAGATCATGTTGCCTAAATTCGATGTTGCGGGGCAGTTGGCGCTCAAGAATGCAAAAGTACTTATTATTGGTGCGGGTGGCTTGGGTAGCCCGGTTGCGATGTATCTTGCAGCAGCAGGTGTTGGCTGCATAACTATCGTTGATGATGACCATGTTGATGTTTCCAACTTGCAGCGCCAAATTCTACATGGCGAAAGCTCGTTAGGAAAAATGAAAGTAGACTCCGCGGCTGAAATGCTTGGCAATATAAACCCTCATGTTGAAGTGAAGGTACTTGCCAAACGTCTGGATGAGGAGGGGTTACGGTCTGCTGTCGCCAGAGTTGACTTGGTTTTGGACTGCAGCGACACATTCACAACTCGATTCTCGGTCAATAGAGCATGTGTCGAAGAAGCAAAGCCTCTAGTGTCTGGTGCCGCGATTCGAATGGAAGGGCAGGTAAGTGTTTTCGATATGCGTGACGATGAAGCACCGTGTTATCAGTGTTTGTATGCTGAAGGGGATGACGAGCAGCTTACCTGCTCAACGTCAGGTGTTATGGCGCCGTTGGTTGGCATTATAGGGAGCATGCAGGCAATGGAGGCTATTAAGGTACTGAGTGGCCTAGGATGTTCTTTAAAAGGGCGCTTAATGATGCTGGATGCTACTTCGATGGAGTGGCGGACGTTGAAACTGAAGAAAGACTCAGGCTGTCAGGTCTGTGGTAAATAAGTAAAACGGACTCTTGATTCGACTCAAGTAAAGCTAGATCAATTTGGTATTTTTAGTGAAAGATATTGCTTAATTACTATTTCCTTCCAATAATGAAAGTATACGGAGGAGTGGAGTGATGAGAGAGATTACATCGAAGCTAGGCTTGCTGGTATTGCTTTTTTCAGTAGGGAACGTTAGCGCAGAGACTCTTAAGTTCAGTTATTGGGATGATGCGAAGCCACCTTTTGTTATTGAACATGATGGTGTAGTCCATTCTGGCATTATCAAAGATCTGGCCGACCAGATTTCTTCCGAAGCGGGATTGCAAGCCGAGTTTGTGAAACTTCCAGTCTTGCGAATTGAGCAACAATTGCAGTCAGGTGACATCGATGTGGATTGTTTGACGAGCCCTATTTGGAAGGAATTACCTTCTTCCTATCATTGGTCCCCTGTTTTATTTGATGGGGCAGACAGATTTCTTGTTCGTCCAGAACTTAGCTTGAAGCTTCATTCATACAATGACCTTAAAGGAACAACTCTAGGAATCTATAACGGTTATGTTTATCACCCTGAAGTGATGAGCCTGATTAAGTCTGGAGACGTAGCGACAATCAAGCTGAAGGGCTTGGAGCATGGGATTCACTTGCTGCAATTGAAAAGGCTAGATGTGCTGATTGATTTCGGGATTTTGCTCAAGTATCAACTTCGAGAAAGAAAATTGAATGAGCAGCTTGTATTGGCCAAGCTGCCTGCAGACGAATATAAACTTCATTGCGCCTATTCAAAACAAATTAAAAATAAGATTGCGCCAAAAACACTCGATATGCTTATTGAAAACCTCGTCAGAACCGGTGAGCTTGATCGAATTCTAAAACGTTATCAGTGATCCACTTCATTAGATAAATTGCTGCTTTATTGGCTTGCGGCATACTGTGTTGATCGAAACTGGCTCAAACTATAATCTCTTGTATAGAATTCAGGGTGAGCTAAGGGCGCTAGTTGGATAGGTAAGGCTACTTTTGCGAGTGACAGGTTTTTCAGCAAGAAAGGGCCTTCTTCCTGAGCGTCATGAATCATTAAGCCATCGAACTCCAAAGGTATCCAATGCTTGCCAGGTGCAAGCTCACCTGAATGTTGGGTTGTGCCAATAGGTGTATTACTGGCGCTATAGAGCGAGGCTTGAAAGTAAAAACGGTTTTTGCTGCTGACGCTAATTTCGGTCTCTATTAATAAATTCCCTTGCGCATTGAGCTTATCTCGAAAGTTTCCGGTCAGCTCTAGAGCCGGTTCTGAAAGAGTGAAAGTAATAGCGTCTGCAAGTTTGTTGGTTTTGTTAACGATTAGTACTTTATATAAACCAGCAATTTTTTCTGCATCAATATCAATTCGATATTCGTAAATGCCGTCCTGATTTTCGTCAGTGAACTCAAACTGTTGCAGGTTCGAGCTTTCATTGTAGATTAGTTGGCCCAGAAACTGGCTTGGAATTGGTGCTTGGTTCGCGTCCTGAAGGCTTGCATAGATGGTTGCTATGTCTCCATGAAGATAGTATTTCTTATCGCTCCAGATTGTTAGTGCAGTATGAGTCTCTTCATCAAGGCTGGTCCGTTCATCAATTGCGTAGCGCTTCTCGGTGGGGTCTTGCTCAGCTGAGCTGATTTTTTGGTTATAGTCTGGGTAGCGGGTAAAGCGATTGTGATCATCAATGATTGCTTCATGTAGTGCAGTTTTTTGCTGGATAGCTTTAATTCTGTCGATGGGGCTCAAGGGCGCTTGCTGCTCGAGAACTTCTTCCTGATCTTCGGTTTCATTGATGTCGGTGCTTGGTAGTTTGGATGGTATTTTTGCTATGACATTATTATTTTCAGTTTTTTGCTGAGCCTGATCAGCAGAGGTCTTACTAACGACAGCAAGCTCGGGCGTGTCTGTGTTTGAGCTGTTGAGCCATAGAAGCCCGCCAATTGAAAGAATTGAAACAAGTGAGATTGTTATTGTTTTGTGTTTCTGCATTTTGGTTAACTCTTAGTTTAGGCGCTTGGTGACTTGGAGGGTAACCCTGGAACTAGCCGTGTAGTTCCAGGGTTCAGTCTATCTCTTGATTTTGCTTATCTTAGTTTGCAGTACAAGAGTCTATGCGGCCGGCCATGTTGCGTCCATTGCCGCAAGATAGGCCGTTTTCGATGGAGGTGTAGCTTGGAGAGTTTATGCCTCCGTTTCGTTCTGCATCGTGGTCGGTATAAACACTCGCCATATTATAGGTGCGCGGTGTGCCTTTATTGCTGTTATTACACTTGAAGGTCGGGCTGCCGTAGGCAATACCAAAGAATGTTTTGTAGGTATTCAGGTCGTCCCAAATATTGCGCTTACCGGAACCTTCACAGCTCATTTGCGATGCCAGGTTGATATAACCATCATCTTCGCCATTAAGCATAGCCGCAGATGCGCCTTCAATACCAGGGAAGCTCTTGTAACCGCCCATAACATAAACCGGAGCAGCTAGGTTGGAACCAATATAATTCTTAACAGTGTAAGAATCGTTTGTTTGAAGCCATTGTACACTTGGGTTGCAGTCTTTACCTAAGAATGCCGCGTTTATAAGTGCATCTAACCAGTTGCCGTTACAAACTCGGTCAGCACCTTCGGTTCCGGTTATTGCGCCGCCAAGCGTGAAAATCCCGAGAATGTCGTTCATGGCGGATGCATAATCAACACTAACGGAACCAGAGCTTGTGTAAGCCGTATTGTAGTTGGGTGCGCCTGAGACCGCATTACCGGCGATAAACATCATCTGCTGAGCGCCCTGACTATGCGATACAACCCAAAAGTCGTCATTGGCCGAGCATTGAGTGCCAGCTTGAGGGTGATTGAGGCCGTCTCCGTTACCTTGCTTGATAGAAATGATCTGTCGAGCAATTTCGCCAGAGGTTTCGTTTCTCCAGTAAGGGTAGCCGCTTTCGTCGGTTGAGTCGTAACCAACAATGGCATAATTGTCGCCAGAGCTCAGCAAGTCATCCATAAAGTCAGCACCGTTATAGTTGCTGAAGTGGGATGTTCGCCAAGAGTCGAGGGCATTGATTTTGATGTCGCCTTGGGTTCCGTGCCCGTGAACCATTATATAGCAGTTGTCGGCAGCCATCGCTTGCCCTGATCCCCATAATAGAGATAAAGAAAGCGCGCAGGTGGAAAGTATAGATTTCTTAGTTTTAAACATAGTTAGGACCTTTCGATATGTATATTATTTTTATTTTGCGTCCTGCGGACAAAGTACAACAGACACTTTATCTGACCATTATCTGAGAAGAGAGGGCCGACCTGTTTTTACTTGATCATTATTTATCGGGAATGGTAAGAAGACCATGACAGTAGAGGACAGAGTATTGGCATTTTTGGCAATAAATATAGGGCAAGCACTTAGGCTTACCCTATAGACTTTTATGCCTGTTTAGTCAGAAAAATTGGCAGCAACGTAGTCTGCAAGACGGGAGCGTTCAACGCTTTGTAGTGTGATGTGAGCATAGTGTTCCCAGTTTCGCATGCGGTCCATTGCAAAGCTGAAGCCACTCGTTGAGGCCGATAGATAGGGTGTATCAATTTGCTTTAGGTTGCCAATCGCAATGACCTTAGTGCCTGGACCAGCTCGTGATATGAGACCGTGCATTTGTGCAGAGGTCAGGTTCTGGGCTTCATCAATAATGAAGATCTTGTCGGAGAAACTTCGGCCTCTCATAAAACCGGAGCTTTTTATTTTTACGCGGCTTTTTAAGAATTCAACACTCGACTTCCTTTCGAAATCGGTGCCGTTGGGGTTGGCGCTCAATGTTTCCAAAGCATCGGTGATCGCGCCCATCCAAGGGCCGATTTTATCTTCTTCTTCGCCGGGTAAGAAGCCGATATCTTCACCCATTGGAACCGTGGCCCGAGTGACAATGATTTCATCATAAAACTTATCTTCGTACACCTGGTGTAGTGCCGCAGCTAGGGTTAACAGAGTTTTACCTGTCCCGGCTTCTCCGGCGATGGTGACGAAATCAATTTCAGGATCAGTGAGTGCTGCCAAAGCAAAATTCTGTTCTTTGTTTTTAGCTTGAATTCCCCAGCAATGATATTGAGATTCAAAATCGGGTAATAACTCAATCGTAGCCGTCTGATCGACAACTTGTCTCAATTGGCCGCGGAAAGTTTGATTACTGCTGGAGTCTGAATATATGTGAGTATTGATGCTCCAGTTGCGAACCCAGGGAGCAGTAATGTGATAGGTGATAAGCGTGCCAAATTCCTGAGAATCCTCTCGGTCAATTTTGATATCTATACCAGGCGCTTCCCACATTTCATCGGTAATTTCGACTTGGCCACTAAAGAGTAATTCGTCACCGACATTGGCTACTTGGTCATTTCGGTAGTCTTCTGAAATCAGGCCATGAACGCTGGCCTTAATGCGCATATTAATATCTTTAGTAACTAGAACTACTGCTACGTCACTATTAGCGTAGTTTTCGCTCAGTTGTCGGGTGACAGCAATGATTTCGTTGTCTGCAACCGGCGCACGTTCCTTTTCGAAGGTTTGGAAGAATAGCTTGCCCTCGTGATTAGTAGCCGGATATAAGGTGCAGGAGTCAAGGCTGATGCCTTTATCGAGCTGGTCTATTTCTATGTTGGATAATAGCTCGTCAAGATAACGGTGAGCCTGCCGAGCGTTGCGGGCAATTTCATTTTTGCCTCGTTTGTGACCATCGAGTTCTTCTAATACTCGAAGAGGAATAAACACTGCGTGTTCATCAAACTTGTAAATAGACTCTGGTTCGTGGATTAGTACATTGGTATCGAGTACATAAAGCTTCTTGTTGTGTTTTAACTTACTTTTTACCATACAAAAACCTCTGACTTATGCAACTTAGGGTTGATAGTTAACTGACCAGATTGTGCCATCAAGTGTGATGCCATCAATTAGAGCTAAGCGTATTTAGCTAGCAGCTTCATCGACGATGACTTTGAGTAGATCATAAGTAGTAATGATACCGCTCAGGTCTTCACCTTTTTTGACAAAAACGCGGTGTAAATGCTCCTCCATCATTAGTTTAGCGACGTCGACAATGGCTGTTTCCTCGTCGACGGAGAAAATTATTGGGGTCATAATATCGCCTACTTCTACTGGAAGTTTGGCCATGCCTTCAAAAATCATCATACGTAAGCGTCTTGCTTCGAGCTTCTCTTCTTCGCTGAGCTGTTCCTCATAAGAGCTATCAACAGAATTTAAGTGGAAGTCGGCAATATCTTTAAGTGTAGCAATGCCAATAAGCTGCCCTTCTTGATTAGCAACGGGGCTGCCAGAGATATTGTTATCAGATAAGAAGGCAGAAAATTGCTGCATGGTCCAGGATTGTGGGACAGATTTGACGTGTGGAGTCATAATGTCGCGAGCGTAGAGTTTATTTAGCTTTCCTGAAGTGGTGTTGCCAGTGTTCATGCTATGGGGTCATTCCTTTACTTAAATTCTACAGTAGTAACTTAAAAAAAAGACCTCCGAAGAGGTCTTGGTCTTAATCTTCTGGAAGTGTAACGTTTAGTTCCAGAATTGAGCAATCATCGTTTTTATCTAGCTGTACCTGAACTTGTTCTTGATCGACAGGTACATATTTTCTTATCACCTCGAGAATCTCTTGTTGGAGCTGAGGTAAATAATCAGGTTGTTCACGTTTACCTCGTTCATGTGCGACGATGATTTGTAAACGTTCTTTAGCGATTGATGCAGTGTTCTTTTTGCTGCTTTTAAAGTAATCGAAAAAACTCATGCTGTTGTAGACCCCTTAAACATACGTTTAAAGAAGCCCTTTTTCTCTGTTTGCAAGAAGCGATGAGGCAGCTCGTTACCTAGCAGTCTCTCTACAGCATCCGAGTAGGCTTGTCCGGCATTGCTTTCTTGGTCGTGAATAACAGGAACCCCTTGGTTTGAAGAGGATAGTACTGCCTGAGACTCAGGTATAACGCCTAGTAGTTTCACGGCCAGAATATCTTTTACATCTTCTACATTAAGCATTTCGCCTCTATCGACTCGCTCTGGGTTATAGCGAGTTAGTAGCAGGTGCTCTTTGACGGGTTCTAGTCCTTGCTCGGCACGTCGAGATTTACTGTTCAGGATACCAAGGATTCGGTCAGAATCCCTGACTGAAGATACTTCAGGGTTTGTGACGATAATCGCTTCATCGGCAAAATACAGAGCCATCTGTGCGCCGTGTTCAATACCGGCAGGTGAGTCACAGATAATGAAGTCGAAAGTCTTGGCAAGTTCAGATAGAACTTTTTCAACACCATCTTCGGATAGGGCATCTTTATCACGAGTCTGAGACGCTGGCAGGATGTACAGATTTTCAACCTGCTTATCCTTGATAAGTGCTTGGTTAAGTGTCGCTTCGCCATTGATGACATTTACGAAATCGTAAACGACGCGTCGTTCACAGTTCATAATTAAGTCCAGATTTCGTAGACCTACATCAAAATCAATGACTACTGTTTTTTTGCCCTTAAGGGCCAGACCTGTTGATATGGACGCGCTAGTGGTGGTTTTACCTACGCCGCCTTTTCCAGAAGTTATGACAATCGTCTTAGCCAATTTTATATCCCGTCTTACTAATTGTGTGTCGTTAAAAGGTTACGGTACAGCTTTGTTATTTGTATTCGGAAGTCCTTTGTAAGTGCTGTAATCCAGATCCGTTTTCGTTATATTTCAAGTTCTTTAAAGCTTAGTGTCTCGTTGCTTAAATAGACTTGAGTTGGTTTTTTTAGTGCTGCTTTATCGATATCTTCGCTGATTTTGTATTGCCCGGCAACAGAAACCAGTTCTGCTTCAAGGCTGTGGCAGAAAATTCGAGCATTCGTATTGCCCTTTACCCCTGCTAAGGCGCGACCGCGCAGTGCGCCATATACGTGAATATTACCATCAGCCAAGATCTCTGCACCGGCGCTAACCGGCGCAAGTATGATCAAATCTCCATCGGCAGCATAAACTTGCTGGCCTGAACGGATAGGGGTGTGAATGATTTTGCTTTGCTGAGGTGCTTGTTGAACGACAGTTTTAACCACTTCGACTGTTTCAACTTCTGTATGTACGACCTCTTTTACCTTAGCCTCTGGCTTTTCTGGTGCTGGCTCTGCCTGTCTTTCTTTCTGTTTTGCCAGTAGCCCTAAGCCTGCCTCTTTTGCAGCTTGCTGGTGCTTCTCTAAACCGCCCCTAACTGCCACTGCTTTAATCGAAAACTCACGACATTGGTTGATCAGTTTGTCAAAAGGAACACTGTCTTCTTCAGTAAGCTGTTCGATGTCAATGATGACAGGGAGGTTCTCGAAAAAGCCAGGGGCTTGTGTTGTCTTTGCTGAAAGCTCTTGCTGAATTTGAGCTTCGTCATAGTAGGCCAATTCCAGAACGGTCATCGGCAGTAAAGAGCCTTTAAGCTTTAGGCAGTTGCCAGATGAGCGAGTGGTAGAAGCGGTAGATTCAGGTGTCGCCTGATCGTTAGAGTTGGAGCTGACTGTGGCGCTAGACGTCATTGAGTTACCTGAGCTTGGTTTCTGTGCAATCAGGCCCGATTGTAAGCCAGTTGAGTCACGCACAGATACTTAAATTACAGTTATTGTTTGTGTCATGCCGCAGTTCGAATTAGAGTGCGGTTGATATAGTGAAATATCTTAACATGAGATTGATACTTTCGCTCGAATTTTTAGACTTAATGTGGGACACTTTCGCTCATTATAAAACTGGCCGCTTTTTATAGAGTCCTTAATTAAAAAAGGTAACCATGACCAACGAAATTATGTCTTTTGAAGACGGAGTTGAACAGGTTTCGCTTCGTGAATACACCGAGAAAGCTTATTTAGACTACTCAATGTACGTCATTCTTGATCGTGCATTGCCACATGTTGGGGACGGCTTGAAGCCTGTCCAGCGTAGAATCGTTTACGCTATGTCCGAATTGGGCTTGAAGGCGACAGCCAAGTACAAAAAGTCTGCTCGTACGGTGGGTGATGTCTTGGGTAAGTTTCACCCTCATGGAGACAGTGCTTGTTACGAGGCAATGGTCTTGATGGCGCAGCCCTTCAGTTATCGCTACCCCCTTATTGACGGACAAGGAAACTGGGGTTCTCCGGATGACCCGAAGTCTTTTGCTGCGATGCGATATACCGAGTCAAGGCTGGCTCCTTACGCAGATACACTTTTAGCTGAGTTAGGTCAGGGCACCGTAGAGTGGGCGCCAAACTTTGATGGCACCATGGATGAACCTAAAACTCTGCCAGCACGCTTACCTAATTTGCTATTAAACGGTACCACGGGTATTGCCGTGGGTATGGCAACTGATATTCCACCACATAACCTTAGGGAAGTGGCGAGTGCTTGTATTCGCTTACTTGATGACAGCAGTGTCAGCAATGAGCAGCTTGCTGAGAATGTTCTGGGGCCGGATTATCCTACTGGTGCCGAGATCGTGACGCCTCGTACTGAGTTATTGAATATCTACGAAACGGGCAGAGGCTCGATTCGTATGCGTGGAATTTACCACAAGGAAAACGGCGATATTGTGGTAAGTGAATTACCGCACCAGACTTCCGGGGCTAAAGTACTGGAGCAGATCGCTTCGCAAATGCAGGCGAAGAAGCTGCCAATGGTTGCCGACTTACGAGATGAGTCTGACCATGAAAACCCAACCCGTTTAGTAATTGTTCCACGTTCTAACCGCGTTGATATTGAATCTTTAATGGGTCACCTTTATTCAAGCACCGATTTGGAAAAAACCTATCGTGTTAACTTGAATATGATTGGTATCGATGGCCGCCCGGCAGTGAAAGGCCTGAAGGTTATTTTAACTGAGTGGCTTAGTTATCGAACAGATACCGTAACGCGTAGACTTAAATTTAGGCTCGATAAAGTCGAGAAGCGACTACACCTCTTGGATGGGCTATTGGTCGCCTTCCTGAATATCGATGAAGTAATCCATATCATTCGAACAGAAGATGAGCCAAAAGCTGTGTTAATGGCTCGCTTTAATCTGACTGAAGTTCAGGCAGACTATATTCTGGATACCAAGTTGAGACAGCTCGCTCGACTTGAAGAAATGAAGATTCGTGCCGAGCAGGAAGAACTTGAAAAAGAACGTAAAGAATTGAAGAAAATCCTAGGTTCTTCAGCTTTGATGAAGGCCTTGATTAAAGAAGAATTATTGGCGGATGCAGAAAAATACGGCGATGATCGTCGCTCCCCAATCGTTGAGCGGCAAGAAGCAAAAGCTTTCTCAGAAGCTGATTTGATTTCATCTGAACCCGTGACGGTTGTCTTGTCAGAGAAAGGTTGGGTGAGATCGGCTAAAGGTCATGATATTGATCCGGCAGGGCTGAATTATAAGTCGGGTGATGGCTACGCTTTATCGGCCAAAGGTAAGAGTCATCAAGGTGTCGTGTTTATTGATTCTACCGGGCGCTCTTATACCGTGCCGACACATAGCTTGCCGTCAGCAAGAGGCCAGGGAGAGCCCTTGACCGGTAAGATCAACCCGCCTTCGGGCGCAACGTTTAAAGCGGTCGTGCTTGGTGAACCAGATCAGAAACTATTGATGATGAGCAGTGCTGGCTACGGCTTTATTAGCAATATTTCTAACTTGCAGAGCAAGAATAAAGCCGGTAAGGCTGCTTTGTCCTTACCTAAAGGGGCGGAAGTTATGTCGCCTCAAATGCTAGGTACTGTTGAGGGCAATTATATCGCAGCAGTGAGTAACGAAGGGCGGATGTTGGTCTTTCCCGTGAAGGATCTGCCAGAACTGGCGAAGGGAAAGGGTAACAAAATAATCAGTATTCCTTCTGCTCGAGTTCAAAGTGGTGAGGAGTGGTTGGTGTCCGTGGCAATTTTTGCTGAAGATGATCATTTAGTGATTCATTCAGGCAAGCGTCACTTGAAGTTAAAATTCTCAGACTTAACGCATTATGTCGGAGAACGTGGCAGGCGAGGGCATAAGCTTCCTAGAGGGCTGCAGAAAGTTGATCGCATGGAAGTTGTAAAAAATGAGCCTAAGCAGGCAAAAGGTGAAGTAATTGAGTGAAATTATTCTGATTAATGTTTCAGGGCGTGATAAGTCCGGCTTAACCTCTGAAATTACAGGTATTATGGCGCAATATGAATTGAATATTCTGGATATTGGCCAAGCTGTTATTCATGATCACCTTACCTGGGGGATTCTGGTTGAAGTGCCAAATGAAGGCAGTTCTTCTGGAGTGATGAAGGAGCTTTTGTTCCGTATGCACGAGCTGAACCTCCAAGTTACTTTTCAGGCTGTGAGTGCTGAAGAGTATATGCATTGGGTCGAAGGAAAGGGTAAAGCGCGCTATATCGTTACCTTGCTTTCTCGCCTGATCACTGCAGAGCAAATTGCTAAAGTCTCTGAAGTGACTGCGGAGCATGATTTGAATATCGACAACATTACCCGACTGTCCGGGCGTCGTGGTTTGGATGTCGATCCTCAGTCGAGCCAGGCATGTTTGGAGTTCTCTGTTCGCGGAAATGTGCCGGATGCTGAGGCGTTGAGAGCTGACTTTTTAAAGATTGCCAGTGAGCTTAACGTCGATATCGCCTTCCAGGAAGACACAATTTATCGCCGTAATCGTCGTTTGGTGGTTTTTGATATGGATTCCACCTTAATTGAAGCAGAAGTGATCGATGAGCTGGCGAAAGAAGCGGGTGTCGGAGATCAGGTATCTGAAATCACCGAGCAAGCCATGCGTGGTGAGATTGATTTTACTGAGAGCTTTGCTCGGCGTGTTGGTTTATTGGAAGGTTTGAGCGAAGAAGTGCTAAGCAAAGTAGCTGCGCGCCTTAAGATGACTGAAGGTGCAGAAAGGTTGATCTCAACGCTAAAAAGCCTGGGTTACAAGACTGCTATTTTATCGGGCGGTTTTACATACTTTGCTAAAGGGCTGCAGGATAAGCTTGGTATTGATTATGTTTATGCCAATGAGTTGGAAATTAAAAACGGTAAAGTAACGGGGTGCGTGACGGGCCAAGTGGTTGACGGCCAGCGCAAAGCGGCTTTGTTGGATGAATTAGCCAAGAAAGAAAAAATAGGGCGTGAGCAGGTTATTGCTGTCGGAGATGGTGCTAATGACTTGCCAATGCTGAGTCGAGCTGGATTGGGCGTAGCGTTTAGAGCTAAACCTCTTGTGAAAGAGTCCGCTCGTCATGCGATATCAAACCTAGGCCTTGATGCTGTACTTTACTTGATCGGCTTTAGAGATAGAGAAGCAGAGTAGGATCTTAAGGCTATCGGTATGTTTATTCGATAGTCTTAATTAGCCCTTCTTGAAAGTCTGTTTGTGCAATGGCTTGTTCGCTCGTTTGCGGTTGGGTCATCCAACTTAATACATCATAGTAGCGACGTATGTTTTGCACGTATATGACCGGCTCATTACCACGGGCGTAGCCGTAACGAGTCTGTTTATAATATTTCTTCTTCTGTAAAAGTGGTAAGAATTCTTTTACGTCCATCCATTTGTCCGGGTCTTTTCCGGCTTTCTCTGTCAGAATCCTTGCGTCATCAAGATGGCCGTAGCCCACGTTGTAGGCAGCTAAGGCAAGCCAGCTTCGGTCTGGTTCAGCTATGCGCTTCGGAATCCTGGCTCTAATTTTAGAGAAGTAGCGAACACCACCTTTGATACTCTGCTCAGGATCTAATCTGTTTTTAATGTTCATTTCCTTTGCCGTGATGCGTGTCAGCATCATTAGTCCACGAACACCGGTTGGAGAAGTTGCACGAGGTCGCCAGTGAGATTCTTGGTAGCCCATCGAGGCCATCAGGCGCCAGTCGATGTCTTGCTCTTCTGCAAACTCTTTAAAAGTTTCTTCGTACTTTGGCAGCCGGCTGTTTATATGCCGTATAAAGGTGCGAGCGCCCACGTAATTGAGTTGTCCCAAGTGTCCAAAATAGCGCTCTTTAAGGTTAATAAGTCTGCCATCTTCTTCAATTCGGGATAAGAAGTTGTTTACCTTGTTAATTAAGGTGTGATCTGTGCTGGCAGGAAAGTACCAGCTAATTTGTTGTGCTTCACCAATTTCAAAGGCCTTTTTAACTCGCGGGTAATAAGCTTGGTGAATATCTAGCTCGTTTGAGGTGATGATGGCGTAATCAATTTCTTTGTCTTGTACCATCTTCATCAGGTCAATGGTTTCAACATCAAGAGCTTCCCATTGAAGGGCGTTCATTAAGTCGGGATTTTCATTACGCAGGTTGTTTAATTCTTCTGCGTGATAACTGTCACTTACTACCGCGATACGCTTGTCAATAATATCGCTAATATCTCGCGGTCTAACACTACCGTATCGATAGACGACGATGGGGGTTGTTTCCATGTAAGAGCTGGAGTATTTATATCGATCTGCGCGCGTATCGGAGGCGACCATGCTGGCGGTCGCAATGTTGGTATAGTCGTTATCGAGTGCTGACAAAATCTGGCTGCGGGTGGCCGCGACTTTTACATCCAGTTTGAGTCCCGCATCTTCGGCAAACATTTTCGCAAGGTCATATTCAAAGCCAGCGGGGCCCTCTCGGCCTTCATAATAAACGGCTGGAGCGTTGCGAGTGATGATGTGTAATGTGCTGTGCTTATTGATTTTGTCCATCGTGCTGGGCTTTTCGCAAGCACAGAGCAACGAAGCAAGTAAGAGAATGACAAGCGTTTTGCCATAAAGTAATACTTGGTGAGTAGACCGAAGCTTAATTGGGCTCCGTCGAAGACTGGATTGAATAGAACTTTTTGAATAGGACAAATAAATACCTTTTAATCACCAGACTGCTACTGCATGCATTCCCTTGTTCCGGGGCAGGAGTGCCTCGCTTCAGCGGTGCTGAGCTGTTCCTTTATGTCACTAATTTTATGTATAATCTTTTCAGTAACTGGTCTCTGAGTCAACCTGGAGGGTGGTAAACATTGTTTCAAAATGTACCCGTTTGAGCTCCGTCACGGTCCCCGGATTCACAATTACTACGGCCATTATACCTTCAGATACAATTCTTGGTTAACAGACGCGCCAGTTTCGAGTAGAATACCGCCTCCATTATTTCAACGCTCCTTCGATGAGGTACGCCTTTATTATGTTGGAACTTCGAGGCGCTCCAGCTCTCTCTCCTTTTAGAAGTCATAAACTACTTGAAACCATCCAAGCAGTTATTCCAGAAATCGAATCTGTGTATGCAGAATTTATGCACTTTATTGATGTGTCGCAGGACTTAAATCCTAGCGAACTCAATATCTTGAATAAGCTGCTTACCTATGGTCCAAGTGTGCCCTCTGAGGCAGCGGAAGGCGTTTTGTTTTTGGTTGTTCCACGGCCTGGAACAATTTCACCCTGGTCTAGTAAAGCGACCGATATTGCGCATATTTGTGGCTTGAATCAGGTAAATCGAATTGAACGCGGTGTCGCATATTATGTTCGATCTGCTGAAAAGCTTACGCTCGAACAGCGCCAAACGCTATCTTCGCAGTTCTATGACAGAATGACTGAAGCTGTCTTCCATGAAACGGCGGGTGCCGAGTTGCTGTTTAGACACTCTGAACCGCGCCCTATGAGCAGTGTCGATGTGCTGTCATATGGTGAGAGTGCGCTTGAAGAAGCAAATAAGCGTATTGGTCTGGCTTTGGCTACAGACGAAATAGAGTATTTAACCAAAGCTTTCTGCGGGCTAAAGCGTAACCCGACAGACGTAGAGCTAATGATGTTTGCTCAGGCGAACTCTGAGCATTGTCGTCACAAGATCTTCAATGCATCTTGGGATATTGACGGTGAAGCTCAGCAAAAATCATTATTCTCGATGATTCGTAATACCAATGAGCTGAATTCTGAAGGTGTATTGTCTGCTTATGTTGATAACGCTGCGGTAATAGCCGGATCGAAAGGAAAGCGCTTCTACCCGAACCCTGAAACTCAGGAGTATCAGGCGCATGAGGAAGATATTCATATCCTCATGAAGGTTGAAACACATAACCACCCGACAGCTATTTCTCCATTCTCTGGTGCCTCGACAGGTTCAGGTGGTGAGATTCGTGATGAAGGTGCTACAGGTA
The DNA here is from genome assembly GCF_001635365.1 of Oleiphilus sp. HI0128. NCBI lineage: Bacteria > Pseudomonadati > Pseudomonadota > Gammaproteobacteria > Oceanospirillales > Oleiphilaceae > Oleiphilus > Oleiphilus sp. HI0128. Next base: position 17,310 of record NZ_LWGG01001471.1, read on the forward strand.
AAGGCGCAAAACCTAAAGCTGGTCTGACAGGTTTTACGGTATCGAACCTAAGAATTCCTGGTTTCGAACAGCCATGGGAAACAGATTTTGGCAAGCCTGACCGAATGACTTCTGCCTATAACATCATGCTTGACGGTCCTCTAGGTGGTGCTGCCTTCAATAATGAGTTTGGTCGACCGAACTTGTGTGGCTACTTTAGAACCTTTGAAGAAGAAGTTGCTGGCCCGAATGGTCAGGAAATCAAGGGTTACCACAAGCCTATTATGATTGCTGGTGGTATGGGAAATATTAAAGAGTCCCATGTACTGAAAGGTGACATCGATGTTGGTGCAAAGCTAATTGTATTGGGTGGCCCGGCCATGCTGATCGGCCTTGGCGGCGGTGCAGCCTCTTCGATGGATTCAGGTGCTAGTCATGAGGACTTGGATTTTGCTTCTGTACAGCGTGAAAACCCTGAAATGGAACGTCGTTGCCAGGAGGTTATAGACCGCTGCTGGCAGCTTGATGATAATAACCCAATTGCCTTTATACATGACGTAGGGGCGGGTGGTTTATCAAATGCTTTTCCGGAGCTTGTGAAAGATGGCGGGCGCGGTGGACGATTCGACTTGCGAAAGATCCCTAACGATGAGCCTGGGATGGCGCCACACGAAATTTGGTGTAACGAATCTCAAGAACGTTATGTTATTGCTGTGTTGCCGCAAGACTTGGAGCGCTTTGAGGCGATTTGTGCTAGAGAACGCTGCCCCTACGCTGTGATTGGTGATGCTCTGGAAGAGCATGATTTAACACTGGAAGATCCGCACTTCGATAATAAGCCGGTTGATCTACCCATGTCAGTGTTGTTTGGAAAACCGCCTAAGATGCACCGTTCGGTTGAATCAGAAGCGTTTACTAAGCCGATGTTCGAGTCTAGTCAGATAGATATAAAAGAAGCGGCTGAGCGCATTCTACGTTTACCGAGTGTGGCGAGTAAGAGCTTCCTTATCACGATTGGTGATCGTTCAATTACCGGAATGGTTGCACGAGATCAGATGGTTGGCCCATGGCAGGTTCCCGTTGCTGATGTAGCGGTTACTGCGGTTGATCTTGAAAGCCATACTGGTGAAGCGATGGCGATGGGCGAGCGTACGCCAATTGCGAATATCGATGCGCCGGCTTCTGGTCGTATGGCTGTTGGTGAGGTGGTTACCAACCTGGCGGCTTCATCTATCGAAAAAATCTCTGATATTCGTTTGTCTGCTAACTGGATGGCCGCAGCGGGTCACCCAGGTGAAGACGACAATTTATATAAAACTGTTCAAGCGGTTGGCATGGAGTTGTGTCCTGAACTGGGTATTTCTATCCCGGTCGGTAAAGACTCTATGTCGATGAAAACTGTTTGGCAAGAAGGGCATGAGACACGCACGGTTACCTCTCCGTTGTCTTTGATTATTACCGGCTTTGCGCCAGTCAGTGATGTAAGAAAAACACTGACACCTGAGCTGGCAAGTGATCAGGGTGATACTGATCTAATATTGATTGATTTGGCGAATGGTCAAAACCGATTGGGTGGATCGGCTCTGGCACAGGTTTATAAGCAAATGGGTGCCGTCACGCCAGATGTCGACGACCCGGAAGATTTAAAAGCTTTCTTTGCTGTGATTCAGGGTTTGAATCAAGATGGCAAATTGCTGGCTTATCACGATCGTTCTGATGGCGGCTTATTTACAACCCTGGCGGAAATGTCATTCGCTGGGCGTGTAGGTGTTGACGTTAAGCTGGACTTGTTGGCTGAAGACTCCAGCCACTTCGCGCGAGAACTTTATAATGAAGAGCTAGGTGCAGTCATCCAGGTTAAGCAAGGTGATACTGAAGAGGTTCTTCAGCAATTCACTGCTGCGGGCTTAGGTGAGCATACGCTAGTAATTGGCCAGACCAACGAAGACGATAAGATTCGTTTTGCTTTTGATGGTCAGTCAGTTATTGAGGAATCTAGAGCTTACTATCAGAGAATTTGGGCAGAAACGAGCTATCGAATGCAATCGGCACGTGATAATGCCGAGTGTGCTCAAGAAGAATACGATACATTACTGGATGAAAAAGACCCTGGCTTGAACGCTAAACTAAGCTTCGATCCGAACGAAGATATCGTTGCGCCTTATATCAATACTGGTGCCAAGCCAAAGGTTGCGGTACTGCGTGAGCAGGGCGTTAATGGACAGATAGAGATGGCAGCTGCCTTCACCAAGGCAGGCTTCTCAGCCGTTGATGTTCATATGAGTGATCTCTTGGCTGGCAGAACAGCCTTAAGTGATTATAATGCGTTAGTCGCTTGCGGCGGCTTCTCTTACGGCGATGTTTTGGGCGCTGGTGAAGGTTGGGCGAAATCGATCTTGTTCAATAGCAGCGTGAGAGATCAATTCTCGGCCTTCTTTGAGCGTCAAGATACTTTAGCGCTTGGCGTTTGTAATGGCTGTCAGATGATGTCTAATCTTCGTGAGCTGATTCCTGGTTCAGAGCATTGGCCTCATTTTGTGCGCAACCGTTCTGAGCAGTTTGAAGCACGTGTAGCGCTCCTGGAAGTACAATCGTCTCCTTCTTTGATCTTGAATGGTATGGCGGGCTCTCGACTTCCTGTGGCAGTAGCGCACGGAGAAGGGCGAGCTGAATTCGCGAGTGAGCAAAAACTGGCGTCCCTGATGTCGTCTGAGCAATTGGCTTTAAAATACGTAGACAATTATGGGCAGACAGCGACTCGTTATCCTGCTAACCCGAATGGCTCTCCAGAAGGCTTAGCCGGGGTTTGTTCTCAGGATGGACGTGTGACGATTATGATGCCTCACCCTGAGCGTGTTTATCGTACTTTGCAAAACTCTTGGCACCCTAAGGACTGGGGAGAAGATGGTCCTTGGTTGAGGATTTTCAGAAACGCGAGAAAATGGTTCGTTTAACGAACCATTTTTTTTGCCTGGGTTTTGTCTAGAAAGATTGGTTAAATGCTCCGAATTTGGGCGTGTAACAAAATGTTAAAATCTGTATTTCTTTGTGAAAACTGCGACGTCGAATATTTGTCGACTTGATCGATAATTGACCTTCAAATTACGTTTCAAATAACGAAATATTGACAGGCTCTCAAAAAGACAACGTTTTTGCTGGTTTTTATGCACACATTTGAGGCGCTTGCTATATAAGTGAGTAAAAAACTGAGGCTTTCTACACTTTTCTTTGTTGACATATTTAACGTATTGATAATAAAGGGTTTATTTGCTTCGGTTAAAAAAGTGTCAATTTGTATGAAGTTCAGTGTTTATCAGTGTTTAGGGCGTTTTCCCAAAAACTTTCCCCAGAGTTATCCACAGTTTTTGTGGGTAAGTTAAAATTAAATCTAACACTTGTTTGAAACACCTGTATTGGCGGGCTTTACACGTAAATCTGTGTAACCTTAATAAATGAATCAAGTGTACGGTAGGGTATATGGTATGTATAAGTTATGTTTTTTTGTGCCTGTCGAGAATGCGGAAAAAGTTAAGGATGCGGTTTTTTTGACAGGTGCAGGTAGGATAGGTTGTTATGATCGGTGTAGCTGGGAAACTTTGGGGGCTGGACAATTTAGACCTTTATCTGGTAGCAAGCCAGCGATTGGTCAGATTGATGAAATTGAAAAAGTTCAAGAGCTAAAGGTTGAATTGGTTTGTTCGGATGAGTGTATCAAACAGGCCGTGTCAGCATTGAAGCAGGCTCATCCTTACGAAGAGCCTGCATACGAAGTATTTCGTTTGGAGGAGGGCTTCTAGTGTTCCCTAGCTCATTAGCTGATTAAGGCTGACTGGTGTGACTCTGAGCACTTCATCAATGGTTGTTAAGCCATTTGCTATTTTATTTGCGCCGCTTAGCCTTAGTGAATACATCCCTTCTTTAATTGCTTCTTTTCTGAGCTCTGCTACTTGACCGCTTTCGTGTATGTGCCCTTTTAAGCTTTCGGATAAGGGCATGATTTCATAAACGCCTGCTCGACCGCGATAGCCTGTTTGTCGACATTCTTGGCAGCCGACGGGTTGTTGCGCATTTTGAGGCAAAGGTGTTTTCCAAGGTCTGGTAAGCATTTTCCAGTCTTCCTCTTCAAGCTCGACAGGTGTCTTGCAGGACGTACAAAGGGTTCTAACCAGCCTTTGGGCCATCACGCCCAATACCGTTGCTTTTATTAGGTATGGAGGGATGCCGAGTTCCATTAATCGCGTGATTGCGCTGGGTGCGTCATTAGTATGCAGTGTCGAAATAACCAGGTGGCCTGTCAGGGCAGCTTGTATTGCCATCTCGGCTGTTTCCAGGTCTCTTATTTCACCAATCATTATGATATCGGGGTCTTGTCGCATAAGGGCTTTAATGCCGCTGGCGAAATCCAGGTCGATATTTTGTTGGATCTGCATCTGATTGAAGGCAGGTTCTACCATTTCAATCGGATCTTCAATCGTGCTGACATTAACTTCGGGTGTCGCGAGTTCACGCAAGGTCGAATAGAGCGTTGTCGTTTTTCCTGAACCGGTCGGGCCGGTAACGAGAATAATGCCATTTGGCTGACCGGTCATTTGCTTCCAGCGTTTTAAATCTTCGCTAGAAAAGCCTAACTCAGAGAATGAGCATTGTAAGACTTCCGGATCGAAAACACGCATTACTAGTTTTTCGCCAAAGGCGGTAGGCAGGGTTGAAAGACGGAGCTCTATTTCCTTCTCATTGCTGTTACGTGTTTTTATTCGGCCATCTTGTGGTTTTCTTTTTTCGGCGACATTGAGGCGACCTAGAATCTTGAAGCGGCTGGTAACCGCGATGCCTACTTTGGCGGGAAATTCATAGACGTTATGCAGTACACCATCAATTCGAAAGCGTACTTGTGAGATTTCCCGGCGTGGTTCAATGTGAATATCGCTAGCGCGCTGCTCAAAAGCATATTGCAGAAGCCAGTCAACAATGTTGATGATGTGTTGATCGTTAGCGTCCGGGTTGCCTTGCGCGCCAAGTTCCAGCATTTGTTCAAAGTTCTGTGAATGCTGCGAGGAAGTTTGTGCGCCAGCCTTATTAACAGAGTTTGCCAGGTGATAAAATTCGACAGTATATTTTCTTAGATCAGCAGGAGAGACGATGACTCGGCTAATGTTCTTCTTGAGAATGTGCTTTAGATCGTTTTCCCAATGATCAACAAAAGGTTGGGCGCTGGCGATGACGGCTTCTTCTGAGTTGATTTCGACTGCCAGAATATGATGCCGCTGAGCGAAAGCAAGTGACATCACGTTTGCTACTTTCTGACTATCAATTTTCAGAGGGTCGATTTGGAAAACCTCTTGCCCGCTCCATGTAGAAAGCCAGTTAAGCAAGGATTCTATGCTGATGGCTTCCCCGGAAGGTTTACTTAGTTCAGCGTTCGCTATGATTTCTAAAGGGTGAAGCTTTGCCTGCGCACTTCCTTTTGGCGCGATCAGCAGCGCCTTCGCATCTTCCTCACTTAACCACTTATCTTGCTGCAATTGGTGAACGATTTGCCCGAAAGTGAGTGGCTCAGAATGTGAAAATTGCTGCTGCATTAAGGTTTACTCTCATGTAATTAAAGCTAACTGATTAGTTAGCTAATCTAGAATAGCGCTCGGCCCAGAGCGCGTTCCCACTTTATATAAAACATAGCAGATAAAAAGATGTTGACGGTTAATAAAGTGATAACCAGGTCTAAGCCTGCGCCTTGAGATAGAAAGGCTTCGACAACTGCTTGAGTAAAATAGAATAAAACGATAAAACAAAGCCACGTATATGAACGCAGGCTATCTTTAATTAAGCCAGGCAGAATGATCAGCAATGGGGAGAGTTTGACGCTTACGACGACCCAGGGTGAGCTTCCTTCGGGTAGGTAGCTTGGAAGGCTGGTGATGATCATCATTAGAATAAGTAAAAGGTAGGAAGCCCAAGTAATGCAGTAGGCGACTACGTTTTTTCTTGGGCGCTGTGGTGTTTGAGACATTCGGTGTTCCATTACAATTGAGGTGAGCTTGGTGTCGACAGTCCGACTTCACCCTCAAACTTATACCGTAGAGGGCGCTTCGAAGCATATATCGTTTATATAAGTTCGAGTACGTTTTCTGGTGGGCGACCCAGAACTGCTTTGTCGCCTTTAATGACAATAGGGCGTTCGATGAGCTTTGGGAATTTCGTCATCGCGTCAATTAATTGGGCGTCGCTAAGTGTTTTATCTGCTAGCTCGTTGTCTTTGTAAGCTTGCTCACCTTTGCGAAGAAGTTCGCGGGCGCCAATGCCTAACTTACCAAGTATCTCTGAGATTTTTTTGGCGTCTGGCGTATCATCTAAATACAGAACAATTTCAGGCTGGATGCCTTTCTCTTCGATAAGCGCTAAGGTTTGGCGTGATTTAGAGCAGCGAGGATTGTGGTATATTTGTATCGTGTCGGTCATAGTTAATCGTCCAGCGTGGTAAAATTAGATGGCATATTGTAACAGGAGTCAGGCTTGAGAATAAAAACACTTTTGCCCTTTGTATTGTTTCTTTTTCTAAGTGCCTGCTCTGAATCTGTTTTCGTCTTTTCTGATGGTCGCCAGCAAGCGCTAAACTCATATAAGGGGCAGTGGCTATTAATCAATTACTGGGCAGAATGGTGCCGGCCCTGTCTCGATGAATTACCAGAATTGAACAAGTTAAATAAAGGTGAGGCCTTCCAGGTTCTGGGTTTTGACTTCGATAAAGCGAAAGGAGAGCTCTTGGATAGCAAGGTTAAGCGGTTGGGAATAGATTTTCCGGTGCTTGATGCAGACCCGTCTAGCATGTTTTCTCAGAAATTGCCGAGTGGCCTGCCAGCGACAATGTTAATAAACAAGCAGGGGAAGTTTGTTAAGTGGTTAATGGGGCCGCAAACGGCAGAGTCGATCAATAGGCATTTAGGCTTGGAGTAAAAGTAGCTGTTTTTACTCTGAGCTCAAATATTGTTAAGCCAGAGTTGATACGCGCTCTGCTTCTTGGATTACCCGTTTAGGGCACCTGTCCATCACCACTGATATTCCTGCTGCACGTAACTTGGCTGCAGCAGTTTCATTGATGACGCCAATCTGCATCCAAACAACCTTGGGTTGTAGAGTTTTCGGAAGTGCTAGCACTTCGTCACATATCGATGCAGCGGCTTCAGAGTTTCTAAAAATATCGACCATGTCGACCTTAATGGGCAGCTTGGTGATGTTTTTGATTACCGTTTCACCTAACAGATTCTGGCCTTCTAGGTCTGGGTTAATCGGTGTGATTTTGAAACCTTTGTTTTGCAAGAAGTTCATGACTTCATTACTTGGTCTTTCGGGTTTTTGACTGGCACCAACTAAGGCAATTGTTTCAACTGAGTTGAGTAGATCTATCAACTGGTTGTGGTTAAATTGTGTTTTGATAAGGTTCACCAATGCGTCTGATACGGGAATTAAAGTCGTAAAAAATAAGCGCTAAGATGCTTCGACAAGGCCTTAAGTCATGCTAACATCTCAGCTCCTACAATATGTCATCGCGATACCTCATGCCAGCAAAATTTGTTCATCTCAAGTTACATACTGAATTCTCCCTTACCAACGGTTTGGTAAGGATCAAACCGCTGATTAAACAGTTGGTCGATGAGGAGTTTCCGGCGGTCGCGATCACTGATCAATCTAACCTGTGTGCACTCGTCAAGTTCTATAAGTCTACGCGCGGTTCTGGTATCAAACCGATCGCCGGGGTTGATATTTGGCTCGAAAACGAAAGTGAGCCAGACAATCCAAGCCGTCTTACCTTGTTGGCAAAGACTGACAAGGGTTACCTTAATATGACCGAGTTGGTCTCGAAGGGTTTTACTGAAGGGCAAGATTATGGCAAAGCGGTCATCACGAAAGAGTGGTTGAAGGAAGCATCAGAAGGTCTGATTGTTTTGTCCGGTGCGAAAGATGGAGAAATTGGCCGTGCTTTGTTGGCTGGGAGAGAAGACCTTGCTGTTGAGCTCTTGGAGCACTGGATGTCGGTTTTTTCTGATAGTTTCTACCTTGAACTTCAGCGTACTAATCGCCCTAATGATGAGGAATGCGTTCATCTGAGTGTTGCGCTAGCCGAGAAGTTATCGTGTCCGGTTGTTGCGACAAACGATGTGCAATTTCTGGCTGAGTCTGATTTTGAGGCTCACGAAGCCAGGGTTTGTATTTCAGACGGTGAAACACTCGATAACCCAAACCGGGAAAAGCTCTATAGTGACGCTCAGTACCTTAAAAGTGCTGACGAGATGTTGGCCTTATTCGAAGATATTCCCGAGGCCGTTGAAAACACGATAGAAATCGCTAAACGCTGCAATGTGGAAATTCGTTTGGGCGAGTACTTTCTGCCTCAATATCCCGTGCCTGAAGGCATGACAATGGATGAGTTTTTTCGCAAGCTTTGTCATGACGACCTGGATGAGCGCTTAAAAGTAATTTTGGCTAATTGTCCTGAAGACGAGCTTGAGGAACGGCGAAAACCTTATCTGGATCGCTTGAAATTTGAACTCGATATCATTCTTCAGATGGGGTTTCCCGGCTATTTTCTGATCGTAATGGACTTTATTAAATGGGCGAAGGATCATGATATCCCTGTTGGCCCGGGTCGTGGTTCAGGTGCTGGTTCACTTGTTGCATATGTATTGAAAATTACCGACCTGGATCCCTTGCAATACGATCTACTATTCGAACGTTTCTTGAACCCGGAACGTGTCTCGATGCCTGACTTTGACGTTGACTTCTGTATGGATGGGCGAGACCGGGTTATCTCTTATGTTGCTGATCATTACGGCAGGGATGCGGTATCGCAGATTATTACCTTTGGTACGATGGCAGCAAAGGCTGTGGTGCGAGATGTTGCGCGTGTGCAGGGTAAATCTTACGGTTTGGCTGACCGGCTTTCGAAGATGATTCCTTTCGAAATCGGCATGACTTTGTCAAAGGCGATTGAGCAGGAACCGACCTTAAAAACTTTTCTTGATGAAGACGAAGAAGCCCAGGAGATCTGGGAAATGGCTGTCTGTCTAGAAGGGATTACGCGTAACGTCGGTAAGCACGCCGGTGGTGTTGTTATCGCACCGACTAAACTGACAGACTTTGCTGCACTTTATTGTGATGAAGAAGGCGGTGGCCTGGTTACCCAGTTCGATAAAAATGATGTTGAAGATGCAGGCCTGGTTAAGTTCGACTTCTTGGGGCTTCGTACTCTAACTATCGTTGACTGGGCTTTGAAGATGATTAACCCTCGCTTGGCAGCGAAAGGTAAAGAGCCTATTAATATTGACCATATCCCACTGGATGATAGGCCCTCTTTTGAATTGCTGAAGTCAGCAGAAACAACGGCGGTATTCCAGCTGGAATCCCGTGGTATGAAAGACTTGATTCGTCGACTTCAGCCAGACAACCTTGAAGATATGATCGCACTGGTTGCACTATTTAGACCGGGGCCTTTGGAGTCAGGCATGGTTGATGACTTTATCAACCGTAAGCATGGGCGGGCAGAAGTAGCCTATCCTCATCCTGACTTTCAGCATGAGAGTCTGAAAGGCATTCTAGAACCGACTTACGGTGTTATTGTCTATCAGGAACAGGTTATGCAGATTGCACAGACCTTGGCAGGATATACGCTAGGTGGCGCGGATATGCTGCGTCGTGCAATGGGTAAGAAAAAACCGGAAGAAATGGCTAAGCAGCGCGATACCTTCCGTGAAGGTGCTGCGTCAATTGGTGTTGACCCAGACCTCGCCATGAAAATATTCGACTTGGTAGAAAAGTTTGCGGGCTATGGTTTTAACAAGTCTCACTCAGCGGCCTATGCGGTCGTTTCCTATCAAACATTGTGGCTAAAGACTCATTTTCCTTCAGAGTTTATGGCTGCGGTACTGACTGCCGATATGCAAAATACCGACAAGGTGGTGACCTTAGTCGAAGAGTGTCGTCAGATGAAAATCTCTTTGGTGCTGCCGAATGTCAATGTCAGTCAATATACCTTTACCGTTGATGACGATCTTCAGGTTGTCTACGGTTTGGGTGCCATTAAAGGCTTAGGGGAAGGGCCCGTTGAGAGTGTCTTGGAAGCCAGGGAAGAGGGCGGACCATTTAAAAGTCTGTTTGATTTTTGTGACCGGGTAGATTTGAAGAAGGTGAATAAGCGAGCTCTGGAAGCATTGATCCGAGCCGGTGCCATGGATTCGATTGGCCCGAGCCGCGCGAGGATGATGGAAAGTATTACCGAAGCAGTACAACGCGCTGACCAGAATGCCAGAAACCAAAATGCGGGTATGATGGATATGTTTGGCGAGGTTGTTCCTGACGAAGATGAGGATGTCTACGCAAGTTCAGAAGGTGTTCGTGAGTGGAGTGAAAAAGAGCGGCTAGGGCAGGAAAAAGACACCTTGGGCTTATACCTGACAGGTCACCCTTTTGATGAGTATGAAAAAGAGGTTAGGCGTTTTGCTCCGAACTCTATATTAAACCTTAAGTCCAGTCGTAATCGGACGACGGTAGTGGGTTTGATTGTTGAAATTCGGGTAATGAAGAATAAACGTGGCCAGACCATGTGCTTCGTTACTTTGGATGATCGTAGTGCACGAATTGAGGCGACACTATTTGCGGATACATTTGACGAGTGTCGCGAGGCTATTCAAAAGGATGAGGTGGTTGCTGTTTCTGGTGTAGTGAGTCTTGATGACTATTCCGGAATGCTGAAGATGCGAGTTAGCCAGGTACAAAGTATTGCTTCAGCGAGAATTAACTTTGCCAAGAATATCTCTATCAGTATTAGTCAGGCGCAGTGTGCTGACGGAATGCTAGAAAGCGTTAAGAGTAAGTTGGAACCTTATCGTTGTACTCAGCCAGTACCTGCTGCACCAGCAATGCTTGGTGAGGGGGCAATGGTGCGAGAAGAAGAGTCGCTTCAGCCAGCAGGTTGTAAGGTTGCCTTAAGCTACCAGCGACCTGATGTGAGTGCGGTTATCGAATTTGGTGATAGCTGGCGGGTTGAGCCTGCTGACGAATTGTTTCAAGAGTTAGAGTATTTGCTGGGTGAAGGGAAGGCGCAGCTCGTTTATTAGCCTCATATTTTTTTTATGTTGTGGCGGGATTTTCACTTATGCTGTCTGGTAAGGCGGCGAAAAAAAAGTAACAATAGCCCCCTCAAATCTAATGGAAGAGTCAGTTAGCCAGACTAAAGCGGTTTATTAT
>NZ_LWGG01001472.1:0-711 GCF_001635365.1 Oleiphilus sp. HI0128
ATCTTTGGTTTTTAGCTGTGGAACTTTAAGCCGGTCCGGGTCTTCTTGTATATCTTTTAAGGCGAGCGCTTTCGGGCAAATATGGCCTTTGCTTAACGGGTCATCAGGATCGCCCTTTATAGAGATAATCTGTGCGTCTTCAACTTTGATCGCGACACCGCACATTGCTTCACAAAGGTTGCAGGTGCGGTAATGAGTAAAAGCGTCTGAGCTAGGCATAGATTTGATCCGTCATTGAATGGGTGCTAAGAGTGAATGTACACCACTATTGTTGTTATTGAACAGCTAGTCAGGATTATATGCCTGCCATAAACGAGAAGTCTAGACGATTAGAACTATTCATAGACTTACTGCTTTGTGAATCCCGCTTTGTTGCCTCCTTAATGATTTGGGCTTGGCTATTGTGCTAGGCTTTCGTCTGCACAATATATGAACTTCTCCATTTGAAGATGACCGCAGCAACTGTAGGGTAGGCTAGCAATGAATAAAACAATCGTAATAACCGGAGCCAGTGATGGTATTGGCAAGGCCTTGGCATGGGAGATGGCAAAGCGAGGTTATGATCTTGGTCTTAGCGCACGTAGAGAAACCCTGCTGCAATCATTAAAAGCCGAGATCCATAAAGCCTACCCTGAAGCAAGGATAGAAATAGCGCGGCTTGATGTCACTGATACTTCGCAGGTGGATGAGGTGATTAAGGGCTTTCAATCT
>NZ_LWGG01001473.1:0-686 GCF_001635365.1 Oleiphilus sp. HI0128
TCTGCGCTAAATTTAAACTGTTCGGCAGCGGACAGTTCCCTTTTTGGGAATCTGAAGCTAACTAGCGTTCAGTGATTTTCCCAATTATTAGTTCTTAGTGCGGACACATGACAAAAAAGACCAGTAAAGCCACGCAAGATCCTCATAAGGATCGCGAAGCGCAGAAATACGAAAATCCTATTCCCAGTCGAGAGTTTATTCTTTCTCATCTGGATGCGCGCAACGCTCCGGCCACTCATCCTGAACTAGTTGAAGAGCTGTCATTGAAAGATGATGATTCAATTGAAGCTCTTCGTCGGCGTCTTATTGCTATGTCGCGAGACGGCCAACTAGTGCGTAACCGGGGTGATCGATATCTACCGGTTTCTCGCGTTAACTTGCTTAAAGGTGTGGTCATAGGTCACCGTGATGGTTTTGGCTTTGTAAAGCTTGATGAAGGCGGTGATGACCTTTACTTATCGGCTCGTCAGATGCAGATGGTGTTTGATGGCGATCGGGTGCTAGTACGCGCAGATAGGGAAGATCATCGTGGTAAACGTCATGCGGTTATTGTGGATGTCCTGGAACGAAATACCGAACAATTGGTTGGACGTTTATATCGTGAAGGCAACATCGTATTTGTCGAAGTTGAAAATAACCGCATTACCCAACAGGTTCTAATTGACTCTGATCATACGGCTGAAGCC
>NZ_LWGG01001474.1:0-475 GCF_001635365.1 Oleiphilus sp. HI0128
GAGACTCCTTCACCCTGATCGATTACTTCGATATAGGCTTGGCCATCCTTTGTGGTTTTGGATAGCAATATAAATAACTGTGCGCTGCAATCTGACTTTAAGCCATGCCTAAGCCCATTGTCGATCAGGTTGATAAACACTTGCTCCATTTGGCTTGGGTCAAAGCGTGCTGTTGCGTCTTTGTCTGCAAGTATAATATTAATTCTGTCTGATGAGTGCAGGTGCCCTTTATATTCGCCGACGATTTTATCAATCCAGTTGGCCAAGGTGATGTCTTCAACTTCTGGCTCTGTTCGACGACTAAGTTGCAGAGTGTTTTCAATGATCTGATTTACACGCTTTGAGTGACGCTGGATGATATCCGTCATCTTATGGTCTGCCGGGTCAAGGTTTTCAGACTCAGCCAGGAGTTGTGTTGCGTGGCTAATTGCTCCTAATGGGTTTCTAACTTCATGCGCTATACTTGCGGTTAAGC
>NZ_LWGG01001475.1:0-875 GCF_001635365.1 Oleiphilus sp. HI0128
TGTCTCAGTTAAACCGTGGCTTGGAGTCTAGGCCGGATAAGCGCCCTATGAACTCAGACTTGCGTGAGTCAGGAGCAATCGAGCAGGATGCCGATGTTATTATGTTTATCTACCGTGACGATTATTATAACGAGGATAGCCCTGATAAAGGTATGGCCGAGATAATCATTGGTAAGCAGCGTAACGGGCCGATTGGTAAATGTAAATTATCATTCCAGGGGCAATATACTAAATTTAATGATTTGTCTCACGCTGATTATGGAAACGAGTTTTGATCGAAAAGCTTAGGCGGGCAGAAGGTGTTAATTTGTGTCTTGAGGGTGAGGGCTTTTCAGGCGGTCGTCCATTATATCTTGAAGTAGACGGGCAGGCTTTTCGTCATAATATAAAGCGTGCAGCAGAAATATCGAAGGCTACTTCTTTAATGGTGGTGCTTAAAGCCAATGCCTACGGTCATGGTCTGATCGAGATGGCAAGGCTTGCTGGCCAGCATGACTTGGCAGTGGCAATTCCCGAAGAAATGCGCCAATTGCGTGAGGCTCAGCTCGCTAATCGAATATGGGTACTTGAAGGACCTTTTGCTAAGGCCTGTATCGAGGATACAAGCAATGTGATTTGGGTGGTCCATAGCTTATGGCAGTTGGCGCTGTTTGAAAATCAAACTCAGGCTTCTGAGTATAAAGTTTGCTTAAAGCTTGATACCGGAATGAATCGCCTGGGTATGAATAGCGAGGACTTTGCACTTGCATTGAAGCGAATTGAGTCAAATCAGTACCTCTCGCTCTATGCTTGTATGACGCACTTCTCAGCAAGTGATTTGCCAGGGGGGGAGCAGGTAGATCAGCAGCTTCAGCGCTTTAATTCTGTTATACAAG
>NZ_LWGG01001476.1:0-795 GCF_001635365.1 Oleiphilus sp. HI0128
TGATTGCCCGACTTTTAGAAAATATTTCAGTGAACTTCGGTTTGTTCTTTGCCTTGCCTAAGTCTTGTTTTAAGGCAAACATGCTACCCAGCCAAACCACAAACAAGCTTAGCGCCATAGCAAGAACGGCACCTTGAAAACCGAGAGTGGCCAGTAAAGCGCCGCCTAAAAAGAAGCCGACACCTTTCAAGGCATTCTTAGATCCGGTTAGAATTGCCACCCACTTATACAGTGTAGTTTGCGCATCTTTTGGAACCAGCAGCTTGATCGAGCTTTTCGCACTCATCTTGTTCAGGTCTTTAGCAATGCCTGAGAGAGCCTGAGCAGCCATGACCCAAGGCACTGTGAGCAAAGTGGCAGGAACGAGCAGCATTGCCAATGCGAGCACCTGCAGAGCCAGACCAATATTCATGGTTTTGTTGAGCCCCAAATGTGCGCCCAACCAGCCACCAAAAAGGTTGGTGATGACACCAAAGATCTCGTAAAACAAGAACAGCATGGCAATTTCGAGCGGGCTGTAACCCAAGCCATGAAAGTGCAATACGACTAACATCCTCAAAGCGCCATCGGTGAGCGTGAAAGCCCAATAGTTACCTGTTACGACCAGGTATTGCTTAATTTCTGGTGAGAGTTTATTGATATTCATGGTTTTCAAATATGGCCTTAGTGATTAATTTTCTGGTCGATGAGGCCGACTTTACGAACCAGCTCAGCTGTTCGATTGGCATAGCCCCATTCATTGTCATACCACACATAAAGCTTAAGTTGAGTGCCGTTAACCAGCATAGTTGAAGG
>NZ_LWGG01001477.1:0-576 GCF_001635365.1 Oleiphilus sp. HI0128
TGTAGCGTATTGTTGGAAGCCATGAACCAGCAGCGACAAGTGTAGATAGTCCTGTTGATTGGTTCTTTAGATTGATCATATCTTCCATGTACGCAACGGGGTTTTCGGCTAGATTTCGGTAGAGATTCTGTGCAAGTGCTTGGTTGCCAGCAATATTATCGACACCCATTGATGATGTACTATCCATTGCATAATCCGCGATTGTAGAAAGCCTAGTTTTACACGTAGCTACATCTGTTTCAAAACCTCCTTTTTTACAAACATCACTATAATGCTGGTTATAAGTGGCTGGTAATGTGATTAATGAAGATATCGATGCCCATGCAGCATTGCAGGTTACGCTATTACCTCCTCGATTTGCTGCATCGTAGTACACTGTCATTTGATATGTTGAAGCTAATTTAGCCAGTTCTCCAACTAAATCATTAGTTTCGTGCAGTATTTTATTTAAATCAAATGTTCCATAGCTCCCCAATGAGGATGTTAGAGCAGGGGGCATACAGTCATCAATATAGTGTTCGATGCTTTTTGATAAATACGGTTTATATTTCAGAGGGTCTTGATTCAAGACTGTTG
>NZ_LWGG01001478.1:0-607 GCF_001635365.1 Oleiphilus sp. HI0128
AATCTCGATTTGAAAATCTGGACGCATTGGCTACAACTACCTAGTGACATTACTTTGATTTCATCAGAGCACTGCTGAAACTCCAAGCGAGCTATTATACACTGCCTACAACCCTATTAAGCCCTATAAATTTCTTAGACGATATTCTGATCAGGAGCGAATCTTCACATGAAGGGAAATATGTTTACCGGCTTTGGCTATCTGGCTCAAGGTTTCAAGATCATTTGCCAGCCCGGCTTTCGCCTATTTTTACTGGTTCCTTTAACCGTAAATATCATCTTGTTTACGCTGCTCATCATGTGGGCATATAGCCTAGTAGACGGTTGGATGGCGACCTTATTGTCTTGGGTCCCAGAATGGCTAGGATTCATGGAGTGGTTATTCTGGGGAATCTACTTCTTAGCCATCTTAATGACGCTGTTTTATGGCTTTATTGCCGCCGCGAATTTAATCGGCGCTCCTTTTTATGGCTACCTGGCAGAACTCACTGAAAAGCACTTAAGCGGCCAAGATAAAGGTGAAGACTTCTCATGGAGCGAGCTACTGGCAATGGTTCCCAGAACCATCATGCGAGAACTCCAAAAGCTTGTTTATTATATCCCGCGGG
>NZ_LWGG01001479.1:0-960 GCF_001635365.1 Oleiphilus sp. HI0128
TGCTTGCGCTAATGCTATTTTGTTCAAGGTTTTGAGGTTTTGGAGTTGCTCGAGTATTTGTTGTTTGTTGGTGGTGTTACTGAGCTGTGACTCCATGAAAAGACCGCTGTGTTTTAAGGCGTTTCTAATTGTGTCAGGAGAGCTTAGAGTGTCGCCTTGACGGCTGGCTTGAGAGATCTGCTCTGCGTGAGGAAGAGATTTGATCAGTGTTGCGATGCTTTCTAGCGCAACTTTTCGAGTAAGCGGCGATGAGCCTTGTGTAGGGGAGAGCTGGGTTTGTTGAGCGCTGGCTATCTTTGTTTGATTTTGAGAAATGGGCGGCGTTTGCGAAGTCGCTTTACTCATCTCATTCAGGGCAGCGAAGCCGGTACCAAGAGACAGTTGCTTCGGTAGCAGTTTTGCTAAGGTGCCTAATAGTATTTCGGTATTGATGCTGCCTTTGTCTGCTGGGATTTGAGCTGTGCTTCTATTAGTCGGACTGACAAGGATCAAAGCCTTGCTCTGTTTTGTTGATGAGCTTTCAAGCTTGACTAATAGCGTCTGACCTATCTCTAAAGGAATGCTGCTGGTGGTTGTGACAAGTTTGCCATTAATATTGAGTAGCCATTCTTTACTGCTGTGAGTGTTTACTGTGGCTGCTTTTCCTTCGATTACCGGCTGTTCCTGGTTAGTTTTGGGGGGGGGTGCCTGAACAGTTGCCTGGTATTGCTTACCGGGTACCAGTTTAAGCTCTTCAATGCTGGTAATTTGTGATCTAGAAAGAGTGCTTGTACCTTTGCTGACGACCTCTGGCGTTGACGGTGGTTTTGGTGTGATGTCCATGACGTTGCTGTATCCCAGGTGCTGCCAGAATAAATCTCGATTGGGACAGGGTTTTATTGTGAACAGGCTCCCAATCAAGACGCTTATAGATTATTTCACAGATTATCCCAGATATAATGGAGACGCAAAAAATAGAAT
>NZ_LWGG01001480.1:0-958 GCF_001635365.1 Oleiphilus sp. HI0128
CATAATTATTTGGTTTGCTTTGGCCAACCAAACCACCAAGGATATGGTCAATTGCGCCTGGCGTGCTTAACTGTTCAGCTTTTTCAGGATCAAATAATGCGATGGTGTTAATGAGCCAGGAATTAGGACCTTTGATATCGTCCGTCACATTTTGCATCAAATCACGTGTTTCAGGATTACGCGCGATACCCCACCAGTTTGCTTCCATCGACAACTCTAATGCAGGGTTGGCGATAATTGCAGGCGTCCATTCAACTGTGTGAATCTTCGCCATCAAGGCAGAGTTGATCAAGCGGGACTTATCAAATAGCCACTGATCTGTCGCGTTTGGATAGTTTTCCTTCAGCTTGTCAGCAATAGCGTTATGCTCCAAGGTGAATAGCTGGTGCATCATGCTAAGACCTAGCCACCAGTTGTCACTAAAGCCAGTAACCGGCACGCCACTCCAGAAGTCTGTTGGCAAAGTACCATCACTTTCAATAGCGAGCTTACCATCTTCAAATGAACGAACAGAATCATTGGTTTCTTTGTTGCTGCCGTAAAGCTGTGAGCCATCCCACCAGTGAGTATTGTGGTTACGGTAAGTCGCTGGCAAGTAAGCATCGTCTTCAACGCTACGATCCGGATCAGCAGTTGTACGTTGTACAGACATAACACCCGTACCTAAAGGGTCACCTGATGGTAGAGGCACTTCGATATCGTTATCGGTCGCATTAGGGCCGTGGCTCACCCAATCGTGAACCATGAATTGAATCCATGACGCCGCAATAAAGTTAACGCTGGTGGCGGGCTTAAATTGCTCACGCTTCATCAGCGAGTTACTGACTTCACGCGGGTTAGGGCTCAACAAGGTACCGTCTTCCGTTTCACCAAAGGCGGCTTGAAGCTCGACGTTTCGTCCAAAGCGCATATGGACAGAACCTTCTGACGGGTTCTCCAGAATATTACAGGTACCATC
>NZ_LWGG01001481.1:0-1341 GCF_001635365.1 Oleiphilus sp. HI0128
GCAGGTTGATTCCCAATAAACCGTGGTCGCAGCAGCAATCCCAGATGTGCTCGTAGTTATTTAGGCACATCTCATTGAGTTTTTTTAGGCGTTTACCGAGCTTCAAAGTTTTGATTCCATTAATAATAAAAAGGGCCGCATATTTGCGACCCTTTTTTAGTACTGCTGTAGCGCTGTTCTTAGTATGAACGCTGAGCTTAGATCAACTCAATCGCCATAGCGGTTGCTTCACCACCACCAATACATAGTGCAGCAACACCTTTAGACTTGTCTTTCACTTTCAATGCGTTGATCAAGGTAACCAACAAACGTGAACCTGTTGAACCAACAGGGTGGCCTTGTGCACATGCACCACCGAAGATGTTCACCGTTTCTGGGTCAAGACCTAGGTCAATGATAGGCATCATTGCAACCATTGCGAAGGCTTCGTTGATTTCATACAAATCAACATCTTCTTTAGTCCAGCCTGTCTTAGCAAACAAGTTTTCAATTGCGCCAACAGGAGCGATTGTAAATTCACTTGGGTGTTGGGATTGCGTAGCATGACCAACGATACGAGCAACAGGCTTAAGGCCACGTGCTTCAGCTTCGCTTTCACGCATTAGAACAAGTGCTGATGCGCCATCTGAGATTGATGAAGCATTCGCTGCAGTGATGGTACCATCTTTAGCAAAAGCTGCGCGAAGACTAGGGATTTTCTCGATGTTAGCGTTGAATGGCTGCTCATCGTGCTCAACCACAGTATCGCCACGGCGAGACTTAACGGTTACTGGAACGATTTCAGCTTTTAGCAAACCTTCTTCCGTTGCAGTTTTTGCACGAGTAAGTGATTGGATCGCATAGTCATCCATCTGCTCACGTGTATAACCTTTCTTGTCTGCAACTTCTTGTGCGAAAGAACCCATTAGACGACCTGTTTCAGCATCTTCCAAACCATCTAGGAACATGTGATCCATTGCTTGGTCACCGTGACCCATGCGGAAGCCCTTACGAGCCGTTGGCAAAATATAAGGAGCGTTAGACATAGACTCCATGCCGCCAGCAATCATTACATCGTTAGTGCCTGCCTTGATCGCATCGTGTGCCATCATCGCCGCTTTCATACCTGAACCACAAAGCTTGTTGATTGTGGTAGCACCCGTTGCATCAGGTAGGCCTGCTTGACGCATTGCCTGGCGAGCTGGGCCTTGCTTAAGACCGGCTGGCAATACGTTACCCATGATCACTTCTTGTACGTCTTCAGGCTTAANGCCCGCACGCTCGACCGCTTCTTTGATAACGATGCTGCCTAGCTCAGGCGCAGGAACAGTAGACAGGCTACCTTGAAGACCACCCATTGGT
>NZ_LWGG01001482.1:0-20481 GCF_001635365.1 Oleiphilus sp. HI0128
TCAGAGATAAACTATGGATAACCTACTAGATTTTTCAGAAAAGGTAGCATTGATTACCGGCGCTGCCAGTGGCTTTGGTAAAAGCCTAGCCGAAGAGTTAGCCAAGCGCGGAGCGAACTTAGTGCTAGCTGACTTCAACGAAGAAGGCTTAACACTGACAAAGCAGGATTGTGAAACCCTAGGCAGTAAGGTTATTGCCTTAACGGGTGATATAGCTGAAGAAGCGCATTCTGAAGAACTCGTAAAGGCTGCGGTTGATAATTTTGGCAAGCTTGATATTGCTGTTAACAATGCTGGTATCGCTCCTAAACTGGGCCCATTGGTTCACCTGGACGGCCCAACGCTTTCTCGTCAGTTAGATGTTAATACTAAAGGTGTCGCGTTTGGCCTGAAGCATCAGTTAAGAGTCATGGCTGCTCAAAAAGAGGGTGCGATTCTGAATGTAAGTTCCATGGCAGGTTTAGGTGGAACGCCGATGGGAAGCTCCTATGGCGCTGCCAAGCACGCTGTAATAGGTCTAACTAAAACGGCCGCAGTTGAATGTGGGCCTATGAATGTTCGAGTTAATGCGATTTGCCCCTTCTTTACGTCAACGCCGATGGTTGATAATCCAACGATGAATCCGAATGATAATATCGAAGAGGTCAACAAGAACCTTGCGCGCGGCTGTCCGATGAAGCGTATCGCACGAGTTGAAGAAATTGTGAATGTCATGGTCATGATACTGTCACCAGCGAATAGTTATATGAACGGTATTGCTATACCGGTTGACGGCGGCATGTCAGCCATGTAATTTCAAAGGGGTCAGACTCGATTGAATTTCAATCGAGTCTGACCCCTTTGAAAATAAGCTATAAAAATAATAGGAAGAGGTCATGAGTACAAAGCGCGAATTCGATGTGATCATATGGGGAGCAAGTGGTTTTACAGGCCGCTTAGTTGCCGAATACTATCTAAATACCTACGGCCTCGATGGCGAACTAAAATGGGCAATGGCTGGACGCAACCAAACCAAGCTTGAAGAAGTTCGAAAAGGCTTAGGTAACGATAACATTCCTCTTATTCTTGCCGATAGCCACGATACGGCTAGCCTGAATGAACTGGCAAAACGTACTAAAGTCGTCTGCACAACGGTCGGTCCTTACGCTAAATATGGAAACGAGTTAGTCGCCGCGTGTGTCGAGAACGGCACTGACTATTGCGACCTGGCCGGCGAGACGCAATGGATTCGTCGCATGATCGACAAGCACCACAAAGCGGCAAAAGAAGCCGGTTGCCGGATTGTCCATTGTTGTGGTTTTGACTCGATTCCTTCCGACATGGGTGTGTACTTTCTTCAGCGTGAAGCAAAACATCACTATGGCGAATATTGCTACCATATCAAGATGCGCTTAAAAGCTGCAAAAGGGGCGATGAGTGGCGGTACCTTTGCCAGTATGAATAATGTGATGCTCGAAGCGAGTAAAGACCCTGAAGTTAAGAAGGTGATCTTCAACCCTTATGGTTTGAACCCTCAGGGGGAAATGTCGGGCCCTGATAAGCCAGATATGCAAAGCGTTAAATACGACTCTGACCTAAAAGCTTGGATCATGCCTTTCATCATGGCGGCAATAAATACGCGCGTTGTTCGACGCTCTCATGCTTTGAAGTCTTACCCGTATGGAAAAGACTTCCTTTATGATGAAGCGATGATGAGCGGCAAAGGCTTTACTGGAAGAGCCAAAGGTTATGCTGGCTTATTGACCTTAGGCTTGATGATGGCAGGTAAGCCGGGGTCTTGGTATAAAAATACAATTAATCGCTTTTTCCCTGAACCTGGTGAAGGGCCAAATAAAGCAGAGCGTGAAGCTGGCTTCTTCACCTTTAGTGTAATTGGCCGTATGAATGACCGAACATTGGTTGCCAAGGTTACAGGTGACCGAGACCCAGGTTATGGTTCTACTTCTAAAATGCTTGGTGAAAGTGCAGCCTGTTTAGCCTTGGATAAGAAACACTTGCCGAAGATGTGCGGAGTGTTGACACCCTCAACAGCAATGGGTGATGCCTTATTGCATAGGCTAGAAGAAAAGGCTGGTCTAGGCTTCTCAATCGAGCCCTAAGGTTATTGAGTTCAGGGTAAGTCGGGTTTTAACCCGACGATGCAGTTAATCAATGTTATAAGCTAAAGATGGGTTGGAGATAAACTCATTTTCATTGCCCTGATACTCAGCCACAATCGCATTACGTGAGACTTCCTCCGGGCTTGGTGGATCATTCTCATGCCATAGTTTTAATAAAGACATATGAGTACGCAAGGGTAGGTCATAGTTAGCCTTCATATAAAACAGAATTCTGGCAATATCCCCTTTGAGCTCGTTAGGTGGGTCAATAATGTGTAACTTCTTTCGAATGCCGCAATTATTGGCCTCAATCGTTTCTTCTAAGTTGCCGAACTTTGCGCCTTTTCTTTTAAACTCAAAGTAAGAGTCAGCCGGAACAACATTATGCAAATCAGAGATTATTTCCATATAGCGATCGTCTGAACGAAGGCACTGGCGTTTAGTTCCGCATTGAAGGTGGTCACGTACTTGAGCGCTTGGGTAAATATGGCTGACCGCGAGAAGCGGTGTTTTCTTTGAGAAAGACTTTTTGCAGAAAAAGGTCTGCCCGCCATTTTTATAAATGGCGCCCCAAAATTTATCCTTAATCACTGATTTGTAATCAGCTGCCGCGATTGAACTTAATAGCAAGCAGCTGATAGCGATAACTATCGCGCTACATATTTGTTTGTTGCGTTTTAAGCGCATTCAGGTTTACCTCGGTGAAGCTATTGGTAGTAAAAGAAGACTGCTTAACAACTTATATGATTCTTATAATTGACGTTAGCATAAAAAGTGAGCGCTGCCCCCTTATAAGTGAGCTAAAAATGTTAGATTCTGAAAAACATTGTAAAAACAGCGATCGGAAAGAGGCTTTAATGTTTATTTGTGATAAAGAGTGTGCGCTAAAGAACTTATAATGCTTTGTTGTGCTTTTGTTATTTTTTATTTTCAAAAGCTTATCTATGGAAATTAAAGCATCTTCGGAAATGAGTTTTCGAATGTGAGAATTTTGTAGGCGGCCCGTCCCGGGGCGCAGGTCGTTCCTCGGAGTGTCAGATAGCCCGGTGGTTCCGTTCGCGCGGACAGAGGCCCCGCCTACCTTTGGCTTTATCCCTTAGCAATTGCCAAGGTAATATCAGTCAACACGTCCCAAGGGGAAATGCCCTTTTCGACACCTTTGATCAGGTCATCGACTTTCTTACACTGATCTAAAAGGCCCAATAGCTTTTGAGGGCTGTGCTTTTGTGCGGCGGCAGACAGACCTGCCTGGCGTTTTTGAATGATACGATGTTGTTTGAATAATGCCGGCAATGGCTGACCTTTGCTCAGGGCATGAGACAAATTCAGTAGTAAGCGAATCTCTTTACTTAAAGCCCACAAGACAAAGGTGACTTCTACGCCTTCAAGGCGAAGGTGGGAGATGATTTTTGCGCTTTGCTTGGCCTTTCCGGTCAAACAGGCGTCGGTAAGGTTAAAGACATCGTAGCGAGAAGCATCTGAAACACTTTCCAACACATCTTCAGTAGAAATTTCGACACTGCTGTCAGGGTGAAGAAGCTTAAGCTTCTCAAGCTCCTGTTGTGCAGCGAGTAAGTTGCCTTCTAATCTATCAGACAAAAGTGAAACGGCGTCACGAGCTAAGTTCAAGCCCATTTTATTGGCTCGTTGAGCTATCCAACGCGGCATCTCGTGTAGATTGATTGGCCATATTTGAATGATGGCACCAGTCTGATCAAGTCGGCTACACCACTTGCTTTTAAGTGTGGAAGCATCGAGTTTATCGGCGCAGATCAGTAAAATCTTATCTTCTGGCAAATTATCGCAATATTGTTGAAAGGCTTTTGCACCGGGGGTACCGGGTTTAGATTTTCCAAGTCGAAGTTCAGTTAGTGTCTTTTCTGCAAATAAAGACAGAGTGTTAGCTTCTTCGTTTAAGCTGGTCCAATCGAACTTGCGGTCAACTTCCAGAATCTTTCGCTCATCAAAGCCTTGTTTTTTGCAGTTCAGACGAATGCTGTCCAAAGCTTCTTGAACCAATAGTGGCTCGTCACCGGTTACCAAATAAAGCGGTAAGAGCTTTTTTTTCAGCTCATTCTCAAGTTGCTCAGCTTTGATGCGCATACTTACTCAGAGCCCTCGTTACTGCCGGAATCGCTGGTAGTTAGCGTTTGTTTATTTACGACATCTATCTGGCGGAATATTTCTGAAGCAATGCGCTGGCTAAGTTCAGACTGTAGCTCACTGCGCTCGCGCTCTTTTGATAATAGTGCAGAGGACTGGTGGCGATAGCTATTACGAACGACGATTTCCTGTTCAGCGAGTACTTCTTCGCTCTCTTGAAGAACTAATTGATAACTTACTTTAGAGCTCAGCCCATATTCAGCGGTTGAAGCATTGCTTTGCAGCGACAAGGTACGAGACTCTTGCTCGATAGGGGAGATAGCTAGCCGATACTGAGCATTGTCATCAAAGCTAATATTATTCAGCATCAACTTTTGGCGTAGTGTTTGGCAAAGCTGCCAAGCACGAGTGGTTGGGCAGTCGAGTTTTATACTGGAAAAGCCCTTAGGAGCGTCATGTTCAGAATAACCACGAAGCTGGAAACCGCATGCCGACAGCAAACTAAAAAGCATGATCATTACGATGATCAAAAGTTTATTACGTGGCATATAAGGCTCTCACTGAAATAATAATCGCCCCGAAGCTTTAAGCGAGGGGCGATATTAAGGAGGAAAGAACAGGTCTATCGTTGCCTAGTTCGCAACGATATTAACCAGCTTTCCAGGTACAACGATTACTTTACGAACGGTCTTGTCATCTGTAAAGCGTTTAACGTTTTCATCATCCAAAGCAGTTTGTTCCATTGCTTCTTTGCTGATATCAGCAGGCACGTCAAGCTTGGACCTTACTTTACCATTCACCTGAATAACGATCGTTTGCGAAGCCTTAACCAAGGCGCTCTCGTCAACACTTGGCCAGCCCGCGCCGATAACTGCGTCTTTGTGGCCCAGGGTTTCCCATAGCTCATGTGAAATATGAGGCGTGATTGGTGCAAGCAGTAAAGTAACGGTTTCAAGCGTTTCCTGCATGACCGCACGGCCTTGCTCACTGACATCAACAAACTTCGAGGCTGTATTCATTAGCTCCATAATAGCCGCGATTGCTGTGTTAAAGGTTAAGCGGCGGCTAACGTCGTCACTTACTTTAGCAATCGTTTCATGCGTTTTTAAGCGAAGCGCTTTCTGCTCTTTGTTCAGGCTGGCAACATCGAGTGCAGCCACATCGCCCTGAGAAACGTGAGAATACACCTGGCGCCAGATACGCTTAAGGAAACGGTTTGAACCTTCAACCGCACTGTCAGACCATTCCAATGATTGCTCAGGAGGCGCAGCAAACATAATAAACAAACGAACGGTATCAGCACCAAACTGGTCGATGGTGGTTTGTGGGTCAACACCGTTGTTCTTAGATTTCGACATCTTGCTCATGCCAGAAGACAACACTTCGCTACCGTCAGACTTGCGCTTGCAGCTAATGGTTTTGCCTTTTTCGTCCGTCTCGATATCGACTTCAGCTGGCGCGATCCAGATCTTGCCACCTTTATCGTCTTCCTGATAGAAGCTTTCAGCCAATACCATGCCTTGGCATAACAGACGCTTGAACGGCTCGTCACAATTTACCAAGCCGACATCTCGTAACAGTTTGTGGAAAAAGCGCGCATAAAGCAGGTGCAAAATAGCGTGCTCAATACCACCAATATATTGGTCTACAGGCAGCCAGTAATTTGCCGCGCCTGGGTCTAACATGCTGTCAGCAGACTGAGGTGAACAGTAACGTGCGTAATACCAAGACGATTCCATAAAGGTATCGAAGGTATCTGTTTCACGTAGTGCAGGCTGACCATTATGAGTCGTCTTTGCCCACTCCGGGTCGCTCTTGATAGGTGAGGTGACACCGTTCAGCTCAACGTCTTCAGGCAGTACAACAGGCAGCTCATCTAAAGGAACAGGAATCGCGCTGCCGTCTTCAAGATTCTTGATCGGGATAGGTGTGCCCCAGTAACGCTGGCGAGAAACACCCCAGTCACGCAAGCGATAGTTAATACGCTTTTTGCCAGTGCCTAGCGCTTCGAACTTGGCAACAATGGCATCAAAGGCTTCTGCCGAGCTTAGGCCGGTGAATTCACCTGAAGTCACCAATACGCCTTTTTCAACAAAAGCTTCTTCTTGTACATCTATGTCGTTGCCGTCTTCCGGCGCAATCACCTGCTTGATAGGAAGCTGGAAAGCCTTGGCGAATTCATGGTCACGCTCATCGTGAGCCGGTACCGACATAACCGCACCTGAACCGTAATCCATCAAGACAAAATTAGCCGTCCAAACAGGTACTTCTTCGCCCGTAATTGGGTGGATAGCAGTAAAGCCGGTTGGAATACCTTTTTTCTCCATCGTCGCCATATCTGCTTCAGCGACTTTGTTGTTCTTACACTCTTCAACAAAGGCTTTCACCTCAGCATTATTCCCTGCCGCTTCAAGAGCAAGAGGGTGCTGGGAAGCAACTGCAACGTAGGTCACACCCATTAAAGTATCTGGGCGAGTGGTATAAACGCTTAGCTTGTCATCTCGACCTGCTAGGTCGAATGAGAATTCCAAACCTTCAGAGCGGCCGATCCAGTTGCGCTGCATGGTTTTGACCTGCTCAGGCCACTCATCTAACTGATCGAGATCTGCCAACAGCTCTTCAGCATAATCAGTAATCTTGATAAACCATTGTGGAATTTCTTTACGCTCGACCAAAGCACCAGAGCGCCAGCCGCGGCCATCAACAACCTGTTCGTTTGCCAAAACAGTTTGGTCGACAGGGTCCCAGTTGACGGTTGCGTTCTTCTTGTAAACCAAACCTTTCTCGTAAAGCTTGGTGAAGAACCACTGTTCCCACTTGTAGTACTCAGGCTGACAGGTCGCCAGTTCGCGACTCCAGTCGTAGCCAAAGCCCAGTGCGTTCAACTGAGTCTTCATGTATTCGATATTTTCGTAGGTCCACTTGGCAGGTGCTACCTTGTTATTGATCGCAGCATTCTCTGCAGGAAGACCAAAAGCATCCCAACCCATAGGTTGCATTACGTTTTTGCCTTGCATGCGCTGATAGCGAGAAACAACATCGCCAATGGTGTAGTTACGCACGTGGCCCATATGTAGTTTTCCGCTCGGATAAGGGAACATGGACAGGCAGTAGTATTTCTCTTTTGTTTCGTCTTCAGTGACAGCAAAGCTGTTGTTGTCTTGCCAAAATTTACGGGCTTTTTCTTCTATTTGCTGCGGTTGATAATGTTCTTGCATGAGAGTCTTCAATGTCGCGTGTTTTTATAAAGAGTGAAAAATAAGGTACTTTTTAGAAGCTTGGCGCTTAAAGATGGATAAAGCATCAAGCCGACTAAAACCAGCCGGCTATTCTAGCCTAGATTACGGTGCTTTTCACGCTTCTGTTGATGCTTTTCAGCGCCTGACTCTTAGTACTAAAACGAGCAGAGCACAAAACCAAAATAGGGGAGTAGAACCAGTGTGTGAAAAAGGTGTGCGTCCTTCCAGTAAACGAATTTTAGAAAACAAAATCGTTTGTACAAATTGCTCACTTTGGGCTGTAATCTTTCCGCGCTCGTCGATGATCGCACTAACGCCATTATTGGTGCCGCGCACCATGTAGCGGGCATTTTCAGCAGCACGCATCTGCGCCATTTCCAAATGTTGAAGCGGGCCTATCGAGGTGCCAAACCAACTGTCGTTACTGATGGTGATCAGGTAATCTGCGTCGGCCGACTGCTTGGCAACAAAATCAGGGTAGACCACTTCATAGCAAATAAATGGCGCCACTTGATAGTCGAAGGACTTTAGCAAGGCTTGGTCTTCTGCACCGGTCCGAAAGTCAGACATGGGTAGGTTGAAGAAGTCGATCAGGCCACGCAATAAATCTTCCAGCGGAACATATTCCCCAAAGGGAACCAATTTCTGTTTATGGTAGATACTTTCGCCTTCTGCTTCACGCGCACCAAGACTAACAATACTGTTGTGGTAAACCTGGCGACCGCTCTCTCTATCGATGTGTCGAAAGGGGATGCCGCTGAAAATATTACTATTATTCGCTTTCGCCAGTTCAGACATTACATTCAAAAATGGAAGGGCCTGGTCATATAACCTGGGCACCGCCGTTTCTGGCCAAACAATCACATCACTCTGCCAGGCCTGCTCGCTCATGGTCTCGAGTAGTTTTAAGGTTTTTGGAATTTGTGAACGTCGCCATTTAAGTTCTTGGGGAATATTAGTCTGAATCAGCGCGACGCTGAGCTCATCTTTAGAATCTTCAGTATTGCTAACTTTACTTTGGCTCCAGTTAATGGTGCTTAATGCAGGCCCGCTAATCCAGAAGATCAGTGCAAAAGCGAGTAAACCGAACTTGTGCTGCTTAGTATCAGAAGCTAACAACAAGGCTAAAGCGGTGCCGCTTAGTGCAACAATGAAGGTAAGCCCGTGTACACCAATCACCGGGATCCAACCGCTTAAAGGTGACTCAAGATGCGAATAGCCCAAAAATAGCCAGGGGAAACCCGTTAGGAATACAGTCCGAAAACCATCACCCAAGACCCATATCGCGGTAAATAAAAAGCTGTTTATTAATGTGTTGTCACCGCGTAGTTTGAAGTAGAGCCAGAAGTTCAAAGCGCTAAACAGGGCCAAGCCAGCAACAAAAATGACAGTTAAGCCACCTGCAAGCACTGGTGGCGCATTGCCATAGGTGTTAATACTAACGTAAACCCACGAAGCGCCTGAACCAAAAAGCCCTAAGCCAAATATCCAACCATACAAAAAACCTTTCTCGGCTTTGCCTGAAGGTTTTAAGGCTTGCGTGCAAAGTAGTATCAATGCAATCGAAATAGGGCCTAGTAGCCATAAGCCATATGGGGCAAGTGTGAAGGTTTGCAGTGCACCGGCTACTAGCAGGCAAATGAAAATTAAGGGCTTGGGCAGAGACGGGAATAGGTTCATGGAGTGTCAAATTTCAATGGGGTCAGACTCGATTGAAAATATTGCGGTTTCAATCGAGTCTGACCCCATTGAAACCGCTGGAATATCAATTCTTCTCTATCTTCACCAAGCGAATGCTTCGGTTATCAGCATTAAGTACTGTTACTTTAAAGCCATACATAAGAGTTGTATCACCGCGGCGGGGCAGGCGTTCGAACTTCTTCAGAATCAGGCCTCCAATGGTGTCGAATTCCTTATCTGGCAGTTCCGTTGAAAAGTACTCATTAAATTCATCAATAGGGGTGATGGCCTTTACGTTATACTCGCCATCAGTAAGAGGCTTAATTAACGCTTCGTCATCGATGTCGTGCTCATCTTCGATCTCGCCCACGATCTGCTCAAGAATATCTTCAATCGTTACAAGCCCGGCAATACCGCCATACTCATCGGCAACAATTGCCATATGATTACGGTTTTGCTTAAACTCCTTAAGAAGCTGATTTAATCGCTTGCTCTCAGGTACAACCGTCGCTGGCCGTAAAGCCTCAGAAATCTTGTTTTTGCTAAGTTGTCCTTTTATCGCTAGGGGCAGTAAATCTTTAGCAAGCAAAATACCGATAATATCGTCAGTTGACTCGCCAATAACCGGAAAACGTGAGTGAGCAGACTCGATAATGCTATGCATATACTCTTCAGGCTCAAGCGTCGCGCGTACGGTAATCATCTGGGAGCGGGGAATCATCACTTCGCGAACTTGCATGTCGGTGACTTGCATCGCGCCTTCGATAATACTGAGCGAGTCAGCATCGAGAACGTTTCGGTCTTCTGCGGTACGGAGAATATCCATAATATCGCGCAGCGACGCAGGCTCATCTGAAAAAGCCTGGGTGAGTTTTTCAAACCAGCCTTTTGAACTATTTTTATGTTCTTGCTTGGCTTTACTATGGCCTGACTGGCTACTCGGAGGTTTTGAGTTATCTTCGTTCATAAACGTTTTCTAGCGAATCCTATGCTGTATCGTGGTTTGCAATAGTATCATCTTCGACGATCTCAGTGTAAGGGTCTGGAAAGCCAAGTTCAGCCAGAATTTTCACCTCAAGCGCCTCCATCATATCTGCTTCATCGTCCTCGATATGGTCGTAGCCCTGCAGGTGCAAAGTGCCATGAACCACCATATGAGCCCAGTGAGCTATTTCTTGCTTCGACTGTTCCGCTGCTTCCTTTGCTACCACAGGGGCACAGATTACCAAATCGCCCAAAAGGTTAAGCTCAATCTCGGCTGGCGCTTCGAAAGGAAAAGACAAAACATTAGTGGGTTTATCTTTGCCGCGATACTGGCTATTCAATGATTGGCTTTCTTCCTTGTCGACAATACGAACGGTAAGCTCATATTCTTGTTCGTGCTTTTTCCTATCATGAAGTGAGGCTTTAAGAGCGGCATCAACCCATAAACTCAGTTGGGAAAGCGTTGGGATATGAGGGTGTTCAGAAGCTTCCTGAAGGTCGATCGCGGCGATAGCAGTCATAAATCCGTTTTTCGCAGAAAATAGAAAATAATATTGGGGAAACGAAGTGCTACGTTAACACAGAATTTCCATCAGTGGGACAAAAATAGTAGTGAGTATTCTAGAGCGCTTTGAGGCTGGTATTTTTACGGATCTATCCTATAGTCAAAAGACTATAAATAGTATAAAAAAGCGAGCTACGAAATAATGATATCTACTGGATGTCCAGTACGTAGTCGCGAAAAAATCTAAGAGAATAGTTTAAATGTCTCGCAAGCCGATTTTTACCTCATCTTCCATTCTACTTTGCTCTATATTGTCAGCGACGGCTTGGGCCGATGGACACTCGCCGACAGAAGCAAAGCAGCCATTAAAACTAAAGGATGTGACGGTAACGGGGACCAAAGAAGGCGAGGTGAAGCTCCAAGAAGTACCGGCAGCAATTTCGGCCTACACCGAAGAAGATATGAGCGATGCTGGTATTGGAAATATCAAAGACCTGCGTATGCAAACGCCGGGGTTGAACCTTACACATAATGGCCAGTCTGCACGGCTCTACATGCGTGGTATTGGTAGTAACCTGGACTTTATTGGTTCAGACCCAAGTGTCACCGTTCACGTCGATGGTGTTTACCAATCTAGAACAACCTCAATTCTTGAAGACTTTCTCGACGTTGAACGAGTCGAAATACTGCGTGGGCCACAAGGTACTTTGTATGGTCGAAACTCTACCGGCGGTACGATTAACCTGATCACTAAAAAACCAGAAGCGGAGTCTAGCGGTAAGCTATTCGCAGAAGTTGGCTCGTATAGTTTTCGCAGCGTAGGCGGCATGATAAACGGCACAATTTCTGAGGATAAGGTTCTAGGCCGTTTAGCTGTTGTTAAGACCGATCACGATCCTTACGTCAAGAATACTGCTGCAACAGGTGTTGATGGTTTATTGGATGACGACTCTTTAGCGACTCGCGGGGCATTGCGCTTTTTGCTCGATGACAAAAGCGAGTTAGTGTTAAGGGCAGATTATTCAGATATTGATAGGAATCCAGCGGCTTATAAGACGACGCTTGTGAACTCGGATGGTGCAGCAGGTACATTAGCAGCAGGAGCAATAGTTCCTAGTGATCCATGGTCGGTTAATGTCAATGATGTTGACCCCTATACAGAAAGCAAAAACTATGGCGCCTCAATCGAGTATACGCGAAAAATATCTCCTGAATTAACCTTGGTTTCTCTGACAGGGTATAGAGACCTAGATCTCAAGTTAAAGGAAGATACAGATGGTAGCGATGTGGTGTATCTGGTGACAGAGTATGAAGAGCAGCAGAATATGCTCTCGGAAGAACTGCGTCTTCAATATCAAGGTGACAGGCTAAAATGGGTGGCAGGTGCATATTATTTGCAAGAAGAGCATGAATCTGACACTGCCATTAACTCTACAATTGTTGTCGTAGACTCCAAAAACGAAACACAGGCGTATGCGCTCTTTGGGCAAGGAACCTACTCAATAACGGATCGGCTGAATACAACTCTGGGTTTGCGTTACAGCAGTGAAGAAAAAGAATTTGACAATGTGTATGATCACGCAGATCCTACATTAGATTTTTCTGCGTCGCCCTCTAATTCTTGGGACTCATGGAGCCCATCGTTCTCGCTTGATTATACATATGATTCTGGAACGATGGTGTATAGCAGTGTCAAACGCGGTTTCAAAAGCGGCGGTTACAACATGACGGATGCTTCGCCAGAGTATTCTCCCGAGAAGGTTTGGTCCTACGAAATAGGTAGTAAGTTCCAGCTATTAGATAAAAAACTACATTCAAACATAGCTTTATTTTATAGCGACTATCAGGACTTGCAGGTATCAGAGTTTACAAGTCCAGGTGTATTGAATGTTTCTAATGCTGCAGAAGCGAATATTTTTGGACTTGAGATTGAAAATAAGTGGATGCCAACCTATAACCTGGCGATAGAAATGAATTATGCGTTTTTGAATGCAGAATATGATAATTATATCATTCCGCCAGTTGTAAACGCTGATAGCTCGATTGCTCAGCCTGAACAGGATGCTTCTGGGGATGATATGGTTGCATCTCCAGCTCATAAAGTTAGTTTGGCTGGCCAGTACTTTCATGACTTGCCAAGTGGTACGTTAAGTTACCGCTTGGAGTATGCGTGGCAGGATGAGCAGTACTTTACTGCGCCGAACCATGAAACCTCTTATCAGGGGGCTTATGCTTTAGTGAATGCGAGGTTCGGTTATGAGAGTGCAGATGAAATGTGGGAAGCAGAAGTTTACGTTGAAAACCTAACGAATAAAGCGTATTCAACTTCCACTCGAGAGTTTCCTGGTAGCCCTTTAAGCCTGGATAGTGTCGGTGTAACCAAAGACATCAACCCACCAAGAACCTTTGGTTTGCGTTTAGTTCGCAACTTCTAAACGTAATGAAATCAAAAAAAGCCTCATATGAGGCTTTTTGTATGTATGGGAATAATCCGAAGTAGACAAGGCGGGGCCGCCTACAAAAATCTCACACAAACTCATGCTTCCGACGATACTTATGCGCCGGATACGAACCCAATATCCGTACCTCCTTCGCGAAAAAGTTCAATTCTTCCAAAGCATTCTGAAGCGCTTGCTGACGATAATGTCCATCGACATCAATATGAAAATGACTCGCTTCCATGGTTCCACCATCCATATAGCTCTCAAGCTTGATCATATTGACACCGTTGGTGGCAAAACCACCGAGAGCCTTATACAAAGCCGCCGGTATATTTCTGACCGAAAACAACAAGCTCGAAATATAATGCTGCTTCGGATCATAGTCGGCATCAATAGCTTGCTTAGCCAAAACAATAAAGCGCGTCGTGTTGCCGCCCACATCCTGAAAGCTCTCTGCGATCACATCTAGCCCATACAGCTCTGCCGCCAAAGTAGAAGCTATCGCGCCATGGCTACCGTAAACCGATTGCGCATCTTTCTTAGACGCCAAGTCCTTAGCAGACAAAGCCGTATCCATCGCCACTAAAGGGGTGATCTTTAAAGCTTCCAAACGATGAAAGCACTGCGCCAAAGCTTGAGGATGAGAAGACACTGTCTTAATCGCCTCAAGTTGAGTTCCGGGTAGGGCAAGCAAGCAATGATTCACCGGCTCAAAGTGCTCGGCAATAATGCTCAAATGCGTATTGGGTAATAAACGATAAATCTCCTCAACACGCCCGGCGGTCGAATTCTCAAGCGGGATCATCGCATAGTCAGCCTGGCCTTGTTCCACCAGCTGAATAGCGCTTTGAAAGTTCTCGCAAGCGAGGGCACGATGATCAGGAAAGACCTTCTTACAGGCCAAGTGCGAATAAGCACCCTCAATTCCCTGATAAGCAACAGTAATCTGTGTAGGAGTGTTCATGGTAATAACTGCTTGTATAAATTCGAATGCTGGGATTATAAAGAATAATCAGAGCTAGTGTATCTTTTTCAACGGAGTCAGACTCGATTGAAAACCAATCGAGTCTGACTCCGTTGAAAAGAAGCTGCTGAAAAGTTAGTGTAGATTTAGTGTTCAACGCCAGAAGACAGGGAGGTCAATATGGCGAGATTACCCCGGTTTGTGATTCCAGGCCATCCGCAGCGCGTGATTATTAGAGGTAATAACCGTGAAGCGATTTTTCATCAAAATGACGATTATTTGTTCTATCTAGATAAACTGAATGACGCGTGTCGAGCATACTCTTGTGAAGTACATGCTTATGTCTTGATGACCAATCACGTAAATTTGCTGATTACACCTCAAGTGGAAGACGGCATATCAAAAACAATACAGAATATTGGGCGTTACTATGTTCAGTACTTTAATAAAAAGTACCGCCGAACGGGTACGTTGTGGGAAGGGCGTTATAAAGCGTCTCTTATTGACTCAGCTCTCTATTTACTAACTTGCTATCGATATATCGAGCTAAATCCTGTTCGGGCCAATATGGTGGCCCACCCATCTAATTACCCTTGGTCTAGTTATCGTGTTAATGCTTTGGGAGCACAAAGCGAGCTAATCTCACCTCATTTCGAATACTTGTCTTTATCCGTATCGCCAGAAAAAAGACGGTCGATATATCGTTCTCTATTTACGTACGAGATAAAAGAACAGACGCTTGAAGAGATTCGCACAGTAACAAATAAGGCATGGGTACTGGGAAGTGAGCAATTCAAGTCTCAAATTGAAGCGCAGACCGGTAGGGCAAGTCACCCGAGAAAGACGGGCGGTGATCGTAGGTCGAAGGTTTTCAAAGGGGTCAGACTCGATTGAAAATCAATCGAGTCTGACCCCTTTGAAAAAGGCTAGGCCGCCTTAAGATCATAACTCTGCGGATAAAGCTTGTTCGCTTCAGCTTCTTCCAAATCCCTTTGTATTGCAGCAGCGGTATTCTTCAGTACGTTGAGCCCAAATTTCTGAATTCCATTTATGAGCATAGTCAGGCACAAGCAAAATCGTTTAACGTACTGTTATAGAAATTAGGGTATGCAAAATCATGACTCCCATTATTCAAATCGAAAACTTGTCTAAGGTTTATGCTGGTGGTTTTCAAGCGCTCAGTGGTATTAACCTTACAATAGAAAAATCTGAAATCATTGCTTTACTCGGTCCGAACGGGGCCGGTAAGACGACCTTAATCAGTACCATTTGCGGTATAGTCAATCCATCTTCCGGCACCGTGACTGTCGACGGTGAGGATATTATCAAAGGCTACCGCCATACGCGTGAAATGATTGGTCTGGTTCCACAAGAGTTAACGACTGACTCATTTGAGACTGTATGGGATACCGTGACGTTTAGTCGAGGCTTATTTGGTAAAGCGCCTAACACGGCTTATATCGAGAAGACGCTAAAAGACTTATCACTGTGGGATAAGAAAGATAACCGTATTATGGAGTTGTCAGGTGGTATGAAGCGCCGTGTGTTGATAGCCAAAGCGCTGTCGCATGAACCCAAGATTTTATTCTTGGATGAGCCGACAGCTGGGGTTGATGTTGAGCTGCGAAAAGATATGTGGGAGTTGGTCCGTAAGCTTCGAGAAAAGGGGGTCACGATTATCCTCACCACACACTATATTGAGGAAGCAGAAGAAATTGCTGACCGTATTGGTGTGATCAATAATGGTCAATTAGTCTTGGTTGAAGAGAAGACAGAATTGATGCGTAAGTTAGGGAAGAAGCAATTAACCCTCGACCTGAAGACCGAGCTATCTAGTTTGCCAACGAGCCTAAAAGGTTTCGATCTAGTGCTGAATAATAATGGCCTGCAACTTGTTTATACCTACGACACGCTAGAAGATCATACGGGTATTGCGACCTTGCTCCAGCACTTGTCTGAAGAGGGGATTCAGTTTAAAGATTTAAAGACTGACCAGAGCTCATTAGAAGATATCTTTGTATCGCTTGTTAAGGAGTCCGCATGAACCGTCACGCAGTTGCCGCGATTTATAAGTTTGAAATGGCCCGTACAAAGCGAACCATTTTCCAGAGCATTGTCTCGCCAGTTATCTCTACCTCTTTGTATTTTGTCGTCTTTGGTTCTGCGATTGGCTCGAGGATTAATGAAGTGGACGGAGTTAGCTATGGGGCCTTTATCGTACCAGGCTTGATTATGCTTTCTTTGTTAACGCAGAGTATTTCTAACGCTTCATTTGGAATTTATTTTCCTAAGTTTAGCGGCACCATTTATGAGCTACTTTCTGCACCTGTTTCATACTTCGAAGCCTTGCTTGGCTACGTGGGGGCCGCAGCAACGAAGTCGATCATACTTGCCTTGATTATTCTCGCAACGGCGAGCCTGTTTGTACCGCTACAAATAGCGCATCCGGTTTGGATGATGGTCTTCCTTGTGATGACGGCCATTACCTTCAGCTTGTTCGGTTTTATTATCGGCATCTGGGCCGATAACTTTGAGAAGCTTCAGGTGATTCCTTTACTGGTGATTACGCCTTTAGTGTTTTTGGGCGGTACTTTTTACTCTGTCAACATGCTGCCGCAGATCTGGCAGACCATCACTTTATTCAACCCTGTTTTGTATTTGGTAAGCGGCTTTCGCTGGAGCTTTTACGAGATTTCAGACGTCAGCATGGTAGCAAGTCTGGCGGCTATTAGTGGCTTTCTGCTTCTGTGTATTGTTGGCGTATGGTGGATATTTAGGACAGGGTATCAGTTGAAGAAATAGCTAAATGATTAGGGTCAGCGTCAAAAATGACTTTTTTCGCTGATCTTAATTTGATACATCTGTATTGGTGAAATAAAAACGAAGACAAAACTCCTCTGAAACCCGCATTCCTTGGTAGCCCAAAAACAGGGTTTGATGGAATTAAAACGAAGACAGTTGTAAGTTGTTGATAAATAATGTTGGTTGCCTATATTTTGAGTTTTTTCTTTGTGGCCTTATTCGTTCCTCTGTTTTCTGATTTTCAGCCCCTCATTTCTAGTGAATTATGATATCTTGATGTTTTTAGTCGCGGCGATTGATTCATAATGTTCTCAGTGTTTAGAAATAAGACGGACCTTCCGAGCAATCTTGAGTTCGAACAAATAATACTTGAACTCCCAGAAGAACAGCGCTCAATAGATAGAGATAAAACAGACCTGATTATCGGCGTACCACAGACCGAACATAATGGTTATAAAGTGTTGGACGGTATTCCCAGGGAATGTACTTCTGTTTCAATTTTGCTTGGAGGAAAAAGTCTTCATATTTTGGAAGCTCTTGTTAAGTCTGGCTTACCTCACCAGCTCCGTTCAATATGTATAGGTCACTGCGACTATACTCCTCCTGGATCTTCATTTAATTATGAAAAAGCTATAGAAATCTTGTCTGGAACTAGCTTTCCTCTTTTAGAGCATCTGTCACTAGGTATTGATGAATTGTATTGTAATCGTGATGGTTGGGCTCCAAGTTTACTTGGCGATTTAACAAGCTTACTTGAGAGTCTACATTCAGTCGAATCACTCGTTATTCATGGTAATTTTAGACTAGATAGGCCAATACTTTTCAAAAGACTGCGCAATCTTGAAATCATAACGAGTGATGGCGAACCGTTAACCTCTAAGACTCATGACAATCTATTGACGTCCGGTTTTAGCGTATTGGAAGATGCTTGGTTGAGCCTAGGGGGAAGTAATATTAGCAGCTACACTTTTCCAGATATTTTTATAAATGCAGAAAATCTGCCTCATATCAAAAGACTCGAGATCGATGGGATGTATAGCTGCGGCCAGCTAAAAAGGTTTAGAGAAAGCAAACTGTGCAACAAATCGGGTATCAAAGTTTTTAGTGAAGAGTTGGAAGAAAATCTTAATGATTCTAGCTGTTGACGTTGACTATAAAAACGATACGGGATTAATCGGTGGTGTTATTTTTGATGATTGGACTGATAAAGAACCGACGATTGAGGTTGTTAGCAAAGTTCAGTCTGTTGAAGATTACACTCCCGGTGAGTTTTATAAGCGAGAGCTGCCTTGTATTCTCGAACTAATAAATGAGCACTCGCTAAAACCAGATGTTATCGTTGTTGATGGGTATGTATTCTTAGATGGAGAGAAAAGACCTGGCCTTGGTAAACATCTTTATGATGCTTTAGGTGGTAGCATTCCGGTTGTCGGTGTCGCTAAAAATCGATTCAAGAGTATCGGTTCAAATTATGAAGTATACAGAGGTAAGAGCGACAAACCGCTGTATGTGACTGCGGCTGGATTGGATATTGAAATTGCTAAGCAACAAATAATAAACATGGATGGTGGTTTTCGCTTTCCGACGCTATTGAAACGTGTAGATAAGCTTTGTCGGGCTTGGGATAGTTCAAGCTGAACCTTAATAACGAAAAATATAATTTAGATATTTGATTCTTGTTTGAATCAAGAGAACTATTAATGAGTAAATTCAATTTATTTGGCCGCTTATCGGCCTCACCAACCAAACCAAAGGCACACTCCAAAGCTAAGTCTTTCGATGTTTCAGATTTGTATGATGGGCCTTTTGGTTCAGGTGAAAGTGACGCTCAAGAAACTAGCACGGGACTAGATGAAAAGCTTAGGCAGGCTTACTTTTGGATCGTTAATAACGCGATAATCAGTCCTCACTATGATATCGAATATAATGATCAGTCTCCGCAACAGTTTAGGGCGGGAGACAGTCACAGTACGCTAAACCTCCCAACTGAACAGTCTTACTCAAGCTTTATCTTATTGCCACTCCTCACGTTCGCTACTCAAAGTAAATGCCTTTTCATTGGCGGACCAGGCCGGGGTAAAACGGCTAGTGCAATCTTGATGGGTATCATGGGCGGTTATACGACAAAAGAAGTTAAACGAGCCATGCAACATGGCCATCCGCAGATGACAGTGGCTGATTTGCTGGGTAATCCCTTGCCATCGGATCTGGCCTCGGCCGAAGCGATCGAAGACATCCGCATATCGTGGCGGAAATGGCTTGGAATGCGCGTAAAAATAGTCGATGAATACAACCGTATCCCTACACGAACGCAAAGCGCTTTGCTGACTGTGATGGGAGACAACTACGCAGAACTCTACAACCAGGTCTTTGAATGTCCTGATGCGGCCTGGTATTTAACTGCAAATGATGATCAGGGTGGCGGAACCTACCAGGTGATCGAAGCCTTAAAAGATCGTATTGATGTCGTTGTCCAAGCTTTGTCATTTAACCCTAGATTTCTGAATCAGTTGCTTCTACGTATTGAAGAAGGTGTAAAGCCAGAAGATATGGTTCCACCTCAGATCATTTTCACCGAAGATGAGATCTCAGACATGTCGCTAGCGATACGCAATATCACAGTACCTGCAGGGATTCGGCGCAGAATAGAGTTCTTTACGAGTCACTTTGAGTATTCGGAGTATTCTGCCTCTCAGTTTGAATATAAAACAAAGGACACGTCACGATTATCAGGCGTCAAATCACATGTGTTAGCGTCTATTGATAATGGTCGTGATCGTCTAAAAGATCTTGGTTGTCAGACCCTAAACGGAATCTCAGTTCGTTCTTTGATGTCACTACTACAGTTTGCTAAAGCTCTCGCGTTTTTTAGGGGTAATGACACGGTTGAGTTAAACGATGTAAGGCAAGTACTCCCATTCGTTTTTCATTCCCGGCTTTTTGCTGACATGGATTCACCGTTTTTCGAACTGTCTGAGAATACTTTTTATCGAAGCGATAAGATCGGCTGGTTGCGTCACCTCTTTGATTCTTCATGTAGGGAATTCGATAAACTTAACTTGGATAAGAATGACCCTGTAGAAGAGTTGTCGAATGAGTTTGAAGAAGGTCTTGATGGCTTAACTGCAAAGCAAGCTAAAAAACGAATCAATCGTATTGAGACGGAAATAGCGAAACTCGTAGAGGGCAAGAAAATGTATGGGCACATCTACGAGGATGTCGTAAAACTTAAATATTTGCATCAGCGCTATACGAACTATCTCAAGTGGCTTGAGTCATAGGGGCTTGTTCAATGAAGTCAGCGGCGCTCAAGGCATATTTCCAAGCTGAAAG
Organism: Oleiphilus sp. HI0128; assembly: GCF_001635365.1. Lineage (NCBI taxonomy): Bacteria > Pseudomonadati > Pseudomonadota > Gammaproteobacteria > Oceanospirillales > Oleiphilaceae > Oleiphilus > Oleiphilus sp. HI0128. The sequence continues at coordinate 20,151 of NZ_LWGG01001482.1, forward strand.
AGACACTTGTAATCAAATGGTTGAAAGTGTCAGACATCAGTACCCAAATTCAAATCTAGATGACTTTAACTGGTTTTTGACAGACTGCTTAGATCCAGTAGTCCTGTCACTAGATAGCCAGAGTAATCAAATTACGTTTCATGTGGCTCATGCGGGTTTCAAGTATGGACTGGAGCTGGCCTGTTTTAATTGGCTGAAATCAGAGACTAAAAAAGCATTATTATTCAAAGTTTGGAATGACCTATATCCAAGGGTTGATTCAGTTTTAAAGGAAAGCCCGAGCGAACTGTTTGCAGGAACGAGTAATTCTCTAAACAACATTTTGGCTTTT
>NZ_LWGG01001483.1:0-540 GCF_001635365.1 Oleiphilus sp. HI0128
ATAGCAGTATAGACCTAAACTTCGGATTCTAAAGGATGTTTAGTGATTTATTCACCTCCCTAAAATTAGCCCTCAGATAAAAACAGGCCTGACTAAGAGAAAATATCTAAAACGGATTTGGAACCTTTCTGCAAACCTCTTGTCCTAAGTTCTACAGTTGCTTAAAAGAATCCCGATAGAGTAGGAATTTATGAAAAAAACACTTTGGATCGTCAGTTTGCTTAGTATTATTACCTATCTGAGCGCAATCACCCAAGCAGCACAAGAGCCTGGGGCATCCACCATGAGTAAAGGCGCCATTGTCTCAGCGAGCGACACGGCGATTTTTGCCGGCGGCTGCTTCTGGTGTACCGAAGCAGACTTTGAAAAGCATAAAGGAGTACTTTCCGCCACGTCGGGCTATATCGGAGGTAGTGAACAGTCACCCGCATACAAGCAAGTAGCCTCAGGCAAAACCGGCCATGTCGAAGCGGTTCTAGTAAAATTTGACCCTAAAGTCACAAATTATCAGTCCCTACTTGATGTTTACTGGAAACATAT
>NZ_LWGG01001484.1:0-1334 GCF_001635365.1 Oleiphilus sp. HI0128
AATGAATTCCAGCCTGGTTCAAAGTATCGCTTCAATTGAACCCTTTGGCACGGTGATCTTAATGATGACCAAACTGATGCCTTTCTTTATGATTATTCTGACATTTACCATGTTTTATATTCTAATGCCAAATACTCGAGTTAACTTTAAAAGTGCTTTGGTGGGCGGTGTCGTGGGTGGAAGTGCGTGGCAGGCTTCAAGCATTCTCTTTACGGCCTTCGTCGTAAATTCGTCTAAGTACGATGCGATCTATTCCGGTTTTGCCGTCGGTATTTTGTTACTGATTTGGTTGTACGTAAACTGGCTAATTTTACTGCTAGGGTCGAGTATTGCGTTTTATCACCAACATGAAAGCCATATCACAAAGGAGCAGGAGTTAGATCCTTCTCCGGAGGTCAGCGAAAAAGTTGGGCTCGATATTATGGTGAATATTGCACGTAGGTTTGAGTCAACAGAAAGTCCGGTTCTTCAAGTAGATATCGAACATCTACATACGATCCCAGCGGTTGCGAGCCGAAAAATTATCGATAAGTTGATTGCAGGCGGCCTACTTATTGTTGCGGGTGAAAAGGCCGATATGTTAGTGCCAGGCCATTCCACAGATCAGATTAGTGTAGCTCAAATATTACGGGCTTTGAGAGGGCATGAAAGTATGTGGAAATATAAGCATATCAAGCTTTCACCAGAAGTTAGCGACATCGCAGACAAACTTCATCAAGACATCAATAAAAGTTTCGATAATGTTTTGTTACGAGACTTAATCAAGGCGAAACAAATCAATAGTTGAATGAAGCCTTGTTTGAACTATCTTTAGGGCTAGCGTGCGAAAGCGACAAAAGCAAAAGAGAAAATTGGGGTGTTTAACTTGCCGGGTTGTTCCGTCTAATAATAACAGGTATGACAGACGAGTAGAAAGCGGTTAAATCGGATAGGTTGTGTGAATAGCGAAGGATAATGAGCATGAAGCAGAAGAGCATACAAAAAAGTAAACTGGTTAAAGGTATCGCACTTGCGGTCTTATTTGGTGGTGCAGTCAATGCAGTTGCAGGATATCAAGGGCATCAGCCGGGGGCGATTCTAACCTTAGGTAAAACTACTAATCCTAATTCATTATTAGCGTTGGGGAATAATCCTGCTTCGGGAGAGTTGTTGGTTGGCGATGAAGAAAGCCTTCGCTTAGGCTACTTTAGCTCACTAGGCTTTGGTTTAGAGTTAGGCGACTTAAATAACGTTGAAGATGATATTGAAGAGCTTGAGGAAATTCTGGATAGCGAGAATCTAACACTTGATCAAGCTTTGGACGCAAAAGATAAATTTGACGCCTTGCTACCCGT
>NZ_LWGG01001485.1:0-807 GCF_001635365.1 Oleiphilus sp. HI0128
CAACTCTATTTCGTCGGATAAAGACTTGAGCCAGATATCCGGCTCATCATCAGTCGATAAACCCTTGGTAAAACTTAGCGCTTCATCTGCATACAATGAAAAAGCAAGCAAACGAAGCAACATACGTTCAATGGTTTCAGACGGGTGAAGTGCAACATTAAGCGAGTAGCTTTGGTAATGATCTCGATCAAAGTCACTTAGTTGCAAAGTAACTTTATAGATCGTGGACTTCAGCGCCATGGTATCCCCAAGATTCGTTAATAAATAAATGGGCATACTACACAGATATGAAATATTCCGCACAAATTAAATTGCTACAATCTCCACTACCAAAAAATTCGGCCACCTAAATTAGATGATCATACTCATGCGACTGACAATTCTAGACATAATAGAACAAAAAGCGTACAACTGTACCTCGAACTTAGTAGGAGGTCACTATGTCTAAAGGGATGAACAGCGAAAGCCCTATAGCAGAATCGCAAACAATCGCTCAGAAAGCTATTGGCTTCTTAAGCCGCCAACTTACCAATACCGATAGCTTTGGTGTCTTTTTAGAGCCCATTATTCAGGTGTTTCGCCCAAATTGGCGTCACGGAAGAACTAGTGCTCAAGTACTCTTCATAAAAAATGAAACAGATGACATCTACACGCTGACTTTAAGGCCAGAAAAAAAATGGGCTGGTTTTAGTGCCGGACAATATGTACAGCTAAGCGTTGAAAAAGATGGCGCAATGCTAACACGTACCTTTAGTCTTTCCTGCTCGCCTAAACACTTTCTTCGCACAGGTGAAATCACCTTAACCA
>NZ_LWGG01001486.1:0-957 GCF_001635365.1 Oleiphilus sp. HI0128
GCTGGCGGGTGGCAACTGAACGTAGCTTTCATGCTCTACGATTACTTCGCCACTCGTGGCATCCATTAAAATATAAGAGCTAGCTGAAACCTGTGGCGGAGAAGGAATAAGAGCTGGCTTAGCAAATGCGTCGGCAACATGGAATCCGAGAAGTAACAACAAAGAATAAAGTGGTAACACCTTACCTAGTGATCTGAACATCATTAAAAACCCGATTTTGATTTATATGAACGAAGTGACATATATTGAAGAAAGCAAGTCTAACCGAATTCAGCAATCGATTCATCCATAAGCGAAGACCAATAAGCCAATCTGTATTAAAATTAACGCTTCAGCTAATACAGACTTCTAACGAACAAGAAGAGGTATAAACGAAATGAAGGAACTCAAAAACGGCTCTGTTGACAGCGCACAAACAGTTAAAGCAGGCTGTGGAATTCGCTACGACCCTGAACAGCTAGACGGAGATTGCGGCTTCGATTTTTCACAAGCTGAAAACATGAAGCCTGAGAAAGAAGCCCATATACCTAAGAGCCCGGAGCCAACACAGGACGACTAATCACAACAGGTGCACCAACCTCACTGTCGGATAAATGAGCCTTTAACTTTTCTGCAGCGCTCATGTCATCAACTGGTCCAACTCTGACACGATAGATATTAGCCCCTTCAGCCTTCCCTACAAACGCAGAGTGAGCCAAGCCCATTCTCTGTAGACGCTGGAGAAGGTTATTAGCCGAAGCCTGATTAGATAGCGCCGCCACTTGAACAAAATAGGCTAAGCGGTCTTTGCTTTCTTTTACCCCCGAAGCCTCCTCACCACTCACTGTTGGTTTTGGTACAACGATTGATTCTAGTAAAAGCCTGGCAGTTCCTTTGTTGTGGTAATCCAGCTTCTTGGCTGCGGCATAAGATAGATCTAATATTCTACCTTCATGAAATGGCCCACGGTCATTAACT
>NZ_LWGG01001487.1:0-461 GCF_001635365.1 Oleiphilus sp. HI0128
AAACCAAACTTGGTGGTGATGATGCCTTTGTGACGGTACTTGGCAGAGAGGGAGCCGGATATTCACAGATTGGGCTTGTGCAATTTGGTTCAATACAAAATGACAGAGTGATATCACTTAAGGAGTATAGTGATAGTAAGTTTCTTGTGTTGTGGAGTGAAATGCAAACTGACCCTGGGCAGGAGACTTATAGGATATCGGCGTTTTCTAATAGTGGCGAAATGTTGTCCTCGCCACTATAGCGTTTCACAATGATAAAGTGGTGCTCAGAGGCTATAAGCGCCTTTTAGTAGCATTCTCAACTGAAGCTTTGTCTTGTCTGCTTCTTTCGTGCGTTCGGTCTTTGTGGCGTCCAGGCAGTTGCCGCCCATCTGAAAAACAATCGTTACCATAGCTTCCGCTAAAGCGTTGCGCGTCTGATAATCCAAGGCGGCTTTGTTTGTTCCTTCTATCGCGCGCAC
>NZ_LWGG01001488.1:0-1198 GCF_001635365.1 Oleiphilus sp. HI0128
ACTGCTAAAAACGCCTAATTTGGGTAAGAAGTCTCTTACAGAAATTAAGGATGTGCTAGCATCTCGTGGTCTTTCATTAGGTATGCGTCTTGAAAACTGGCCTCCAGCTAGTTTGAAAGGTGATGACCGAGTACTGGGTGGCTAAGTCATCCTCGGTTTGAATAGGTAAGGAATTATAAAATGCGTCATCGTAAAAGTGGTCGTAAACTTAATAGAAATAGCTCGCACAGAAAAGCCATGTTCAAAAATATGGCAGCTTCTCTTGTTGAGCATGAGTTAATCAAAACAACTTTGCCAAAAGCTAAAGAGCTACGTCGTGTAGCTGAGCCTTTGATTACGTTAGCGAAGAACGATACAGTTGCAAATCGCCGTTTGGCTTTTGCTCGTACTCGTGACAATGCTGTTGTAGCGAAATTGTTTAATGAGCTTGGTCCTCGTTACCAAGATCGCCCAGGTGGTTATATCCGCATTCTAAAATGTGGTTTCCGTTCTGGTGATGCAGCGCCAATGGCGTTCGTTGAGCTAGTTGACCGCCCAGTGGTTGAAGCCTTCGAGGATGACGACGAGTAGGTCTATTACTCACCGTCGTAAAAAAACCAGCCTAGTGCTGGTTTTTTTGTATCTGGAATAAATAAGGCTAAAGGCCCGTAGGCCTTGCAGAGTATTGATAAACCCCGGTATTTTATATCGAGGTTTTGTTTTGCATAAATCGTTTAAAAAACAACCTCAAAATAGGTCGATTTTTTAAATCTTTTAGTAGTTTACAGTGAAAAAAACTATTTCATTCACGTAGAAGCGCGTCCTAAAAAGTACGCCGAGGTTTGTCAGCAGTCTGAAAGGCCCGTAGGCCTTGTTTTGTTTATTTCCTGGCCAGTATTGGCTTTAAGAATTGTCCAGTAAATGAACCATCGACCTCTGAGACATGCTCAGGACTTCCTGTTGCAACGATTTGACCGCCTTTCGAACCGCCTTCTGGTCCTAGGTCTACTATCCAGTCAGCAGTTTTTATGACATCTAGATTGTGCTCGATTACGACAATCGTATTGCCGTGATCTCTAAGCCTGTTAAGAACAGTCAGTAATTGCTGGATATCATAGAAGTGCAAGCCAGTAGTTGGTTCGTCAAGGATGTAGAGGGTTTTACCTGTATCTCGCTTGGAAAGCTCTTTAGCTAGTTTGACACGCTGGGCTTCGCCGCC
>NZ_LWGG01001489.1:0-560 GCF_001635365.1 Oleiphilus sp. HI0128
AAGTATATTTTCGTACGCCATTTCCACAAAATCTCAAAACAAATTAGTTTACATACAGCATGTTAACAGAAGTTTGTATCCCGACACCGAGGCGATTGGCCTAATGCTCTGTTAACACTTTAATCTAAGGGGTAAGCAAGTTACATAATGGTGACGCGCCCGTCAACCTATTATGGGCGATATGCGCTATTTGAATGGCCATATCGTCTTCTTTATAAATCAATTTATTTGCCAGATAGGGGGCGCTATCTTTACAATACGCCCACATTTATATCGACGTATTATTTCGCTAGGAAAAAATAATGACTCAAACATACAAGATTGCGGTTCTCGCAGGTGACGGCATTGGCCCAGAAATTACAGAGCAGGCTTTGCGTGTATTAAAGCTAATTGAAGAAAAACNTGATGTTGTTTTTGATTGCATCGACGGCCCATTCGGAGCCAGTGCTTACTTCTCACATGGTAAGTCTTTCCCTCAGGAAACGATTGATCTATGTGATACAGCGGATGCAATTCTTAAAGGCCCAATCGGCTTGAGCCATGAAGAGTCTGAGAAGATT
>NZ_LWGG01001490.1:0-754 GCF_001635365.1 Oleiphilus sp. HI0128
AAGATGCAAAATGAGCTTCAAAACTCTCGAGATCACCACCGAAAATCACATCGCTCACCTTAAGCTTAATCGCCCTGATGCGCTTAACGCGATGAATATCGATTTCTGGCAAGAGCTACCTGTTGCTATCCGTGAAATCGATGCCTCAGCAGAAGCGCGCGTAATAGTGATATCTTCTACTGGCAAGCACTTCAGCGCGGGCATGGACCTAGCTGTATTCACCAGCGGTAACTCAATTCCAATGGGCGGCGACCCTTCACGCATGGCTGAAAACCTACGCCGTGCCGTGCTAGAACTTCAAGATGCTTTTAACGTATTAGAAGAGGCGCGTATCCCGGTTCTGACTGCCATTCAAGGTGGCTGCATTGGTGGTGCTGTAGATATGGTTTGTGCGAGTGACAGCCGTTACTGTACTGAAGAATCATTCTTCACCATCAAAGAAACCCAGCTTGGTATGACAGCAGATTTAGGCACCATGCAACGCCTACCTAAACTCATTCCAGAAGGCATCATGCGTGAGTTGGCTTATACCGGACGTAAGTTCGACGCTGCAGAAGCAAAAGAAATCGGTTTAGTGAACAAGGTTTTCGCAAACCAAGAAGAAATGCTGGAAGGCGTAATGAGTATCGCAGCCGAGATAGCCAAACAGTCTCCGGTTGCTGTGGCTGGTTGTAAGGAAATGATCAACTATAGCCGCGACCATAGCGTTGCTGACAGCCTCAAATACATGGCCACCTGGCAATCAGGCATGTTC
>NZ_LWGG01001491.1:0-697 GCF_001635365.1 Oleiphilus sp. HI0128
AAGAGTAAAGTAGTGCAGCCGATAAGAGCTATGAATGAATATTCTGCAGTTGCTTAAGCATTTGATGATGTATAACTAGTTCACACCCAAGCTATGCTCTCGATGTGAACACTGATTTAAGTATTGGCTGGCTTAAAGCTACTTAGTGGGAGTAAGGGTAGGAATAGTATCTTGCTTACTTTCGGTGAGAGCACTAACAAGCTCTGCTTCTGGACGAGAGATGCCACAACTATTCATTAGGTCATCGATCCCCGCTCCCAACTCCACCAAACGTGACGCTTCGGAGTAAGAAACTTTAGTCGGGTCATTTTTCTGCATTTCGTCTATTATGGCTTCAAGCTCTTCGACACGCTTTTCCAGAGCAATAACCTTACGCCCAACACCCATTGAGCCATGGCTAATTCCCTGAACTTCTTTTGATAGCTCATCGACCAGATCAGCAGTGCTCCTTTCTGATAAGGTAATGCTACGCTTGATTACCAAAGCGTACACCGCAAGCAAACATACGAGTATCGCTGAAACCAATGGAACAAACTCTACAGAAATTGACATGCCTACTCCTCATAGCCCTCAATTAGCATTGAGGGCCAAAAACAAATTGGCTATCGAGTTTAGAACGAGCCCATTTCAGACCATTCTTCTTCAGATAGCATCTTCTCAAATTCAACCAAGATAATCAGTTCGCCGTTCTTATTAC
>NZ_LWGG01001492.1:0-596 GCF_001635365.1 Oleiphilus sp. HI0128
ACACCTCCTCTACTAGTGGGGGGCAATTAGGCTTAGCTTCTGCTGGGGAAGAAATCGATGCAAACTCGCAAAGTATACCTGTAGGTCAATACGCGCCTGCTCAGTTAGTTGGTGCAATTAGCCAATTACAGCAAGTTAGAGATGATACCGAGCTAATCGAACGTAAGAAGTTACGTACTTGGATTGAAAGTGGTCTAAGTGAAATGCCGGGCGGTGCCAAGAATATTGGCCAGCAAGAATCCGAGCTAATCGATGTGACGGATCGCTTTTTCGAAGTCATTGTCGAGAAAATCGGTGTCAGTGGTTTGCTCGAGCGTTGGTTAGAAAAACTTAAACTCACTATTCTTAAGGTAGTTCTTCGAGATAAAACTTTCTTCTCTAATGCTTCGCATCCAGCGCGTCAATTGTTGAATAAACTAGCCAAGCTTTCAGCGAGCGAGAAGTCTGATAAGAAACGACTAGAGAAAGTTTTGGATCGCTATATCGGTAAGGTTGTAAGTGACTTTGACCATGATGATCAAGCGATAGAAAAAGTTGTAAAAGAGCTAGATGATTTATTAGAACGCCAAGCAATCGCGCAAAAACGTAATTCGGAT
>NZ_LWGG01001493.1:0-11424 GCF_001635365.1 Oleiphilus sp. HI0128
CGGTTCTTTGGAAGCTTAAAGCATGACTGGGTTTTGAAAGTGCCCCAGCCAACGAGAGAGCATATGAGAAATGATGTGGCTGACTACATGCGTTATTACAACTTAGAGCGGCTCCATACTTCTAACGAAGATATGTCGCCAATCGAGTACGAAAACTCTTTAAGAAAAGTGTCCTGATTTAGTTGCGCAGAACACATTCTGCTTGACTCGTTTCACCAGTCAAACACCATTGCAGAAAAAACCAAGGAAACGAGAACGACAAGCGTTATCACCAATCTCAACCTCATGAACCAAGACTCCAACACCTCTTCCTCAAATAGCTTTCGATCAATCACCAGCAAATAGATAAAACAGAAGGCGAACACGAGCGAACTATAAATCGACTCACAAGACGCTGCTAACCAAGCTAGAAGAGTGACAAAATTACTGTGCAAGAAGAGATTGATGGATGCATCACGAAGCAGAAACAATCCCCAATGAATGCCCGCCAGGAAAGAGATGATCACAGCGGCATATATACGCAAAGCCAAGTTCAAATTAGTCTCGTGCATATCAGAAAGGAACAGATACATACTTGGGATCAAGTAAAAAGGGAGTGCTCCGGCAAAGGTCAAGGATATTGCGATACAACGCTTATTTTTGTTCATGTGGCAGATTAACTCCAAGTCTGAGTAAAACCGTTCATTAGGCACTGGCAGCGTTCGAACTGTTTTATTGTTGATACCAGTTTATAGATCTAGCTCTATTTAGATCGTTTCAATATTGTCTAGCAATGTCAGCGCTCTCTCGTGAATGAGCTGCTTTTCTTGATCAGATTTTTTAGCCCACTGCTTGGCGATAAAAGATAACCTTTGATTGTCGGCCAAGCGTTCTTCATGCCTTCCAAAAAAATCCCAGTAAAGAGCATTGAATGGACAGGCGTCGGGCGTTACCTTCTCTTTAACCTTATAATGACAACTCTTACAGTAGTCACTCATCTTGTTGATATAGTTGCCGCTCGCAGCATAGGGTTTTGTGGCGATCCACCCCCCATCAGCAAACAAGGCCATCCCTCGAGTATTGGGTAGCTCAACCCACTGTAAGGCATCGATATAAATCCCTAAATACCAATCATCTACCTCATCGGGATGAAGACCAGCCAGCAAAGAGAAGTTACCTGTTATCATTAAGCGCTGAATATGGTGGGCATAAGCATACTCTAAAGACTGTTTGATACTCTCCTTCATACACGCCATCTTGGTTTCACCAGTCCAAAACCAACTTGGCAAAGGTCTACTCGCATTCAATCGATTCTGTTCCGTATAATCCGGCATATTGGCCCAGTACATTCCTCTAACATATTCTCGCCAGCCAAGAATCTGACGAACAAAGCCTTCGATCTGCGAAATCGAAATACTAGATTGCTGTTGATAGTATGTTTCAATGGCGACATCGATCACCTCATCAGGGCTAATAATCTTGGCATTCAAAGCAAAACTCAGCCGTGAGTGATATAGGCTCCAGGAGTGAGGAGAATTGCAGGTCATCGCGTCTTGAAAGTAGCCGAATTTCGGGAGGCATACTTGGCAAAAGTATTGAAGTTGAGCCATCGCTTGTCGATGGTTAATCGGCCAAACTAGCTTAATGTTCGCATTACCGAAACTGACAATCTCATGATCGTTCAACCGTTTTAGAATGACACTTACGTCATTTTCAAACACCAGTGGCTGGGGAATATCAGCTAAGTCTTTCTTTTTGAGCGCATGACGATTGTCCTCATCGTGATTCCACTTTCCACCTAAAGGGCTGCCTCCTTCCATCAAGACACTGAAGCGTTTACGCATTTTACGATAGAAACCTTCCATTCGATGATGTCTGCCACCTTCGAACCATAGAGGTAGTTCGTTGTGCTCAAGAAAAAAATGCTCGGTTTCATAGAGTCGGGAGGTGATCTCCAAGTCTCGAGTAAATTCACGTAGTTGAACATGCAGTCGATATTCATCAGGTTGCTGATATTCAAATACCTGACAAGCGCAGCGTTCAATGACAGATGAAAGCAATGCTGGCAAATCTTTATATCCCGAGCTTTCGTCCAAATTGAAGTACTTTACCCTATGTCCTGCCTGTCTTAGATTCTCCGCAAAATCCTCCATCGCGGCAAAGAAAGCACAAACTTTTTGAACATGATGCTTTACGTAGTTAGTTTCCTGCGTCAGTTCAGCCAAAATGTACAAGGTGTCAGGATCAGATTCCTTGAACCAAGAGTGACGGCTATTTAATTGATCCCCCAAAACAAGCCTTAGACGCTTGGTTTTCAAACTCATGATTTCTCTCTCGTTGGCCATTGCTAGAAAACAGTGCGTGCAATATTTTTCAACTTTTCGTAAAAACTCTCCAGATCCCTGTTTTGAGCGCACTCAATTTTCATCTTGTTGTGAAAAAAGAGAGTTAGCTTAACTTTGTGGTCACTGAGCATAATCGTGTAACCGTCATAACTCAGTTCGAGGCTAATTTGCTGATAAATAAGCTTGCCTCCCTCCATGCTTCCTTTTTGCCGAATGCATTCAGCTGCCAGCATGACTACCTTTGGTTCAATATGCTGTTCCAAGTTCCCAACTCCTAAAATTAGAATGTGCCCCAAGACCACACCGAGCATTTAAAAGCTTATACGCATCAACGCGTCAATGGATCACCCCATGCACTGATCCAAAATGAAACCTGCTTCGTAAGTGCCTGAAACACCCTCAGCGCACTACGGAATCCATATGCTCATTAAACAACGAAGAGTTCTATACTGGTTTACTCGAGACCTGCGAATTCATGACAACCAGGCGCTGCACGCCATAAAAAGCGCCGATCGCCTACTGTGCATCTATGTCGTAGACCCTAGATGGTTTCAGCAGAAGCTATGGCAGCAACCTTCCATCAGCAAACATCGCTGGCAGTTCACCTTGGAATGCATTCAGGATTTAAAACAAAACCTCGCACGATATGACCAAGAGCTGATTGTTTTATATGGTGATACAACTGAGCTGATATCCAACCTTATCAATAATTACGGCTTTAGTGACCTCGTATTGACTCAGTCTTCCGGTTCTTATGAGCGGCACATCCTTAAAGCGATTCGCAGGAAATGCTCCGAGGCTGCGGTAATAGAATATGAACAATACACGATCTTCAATGAGTTAGAACTACCGTTTAAGGTCTCTCAGTTACCCCAAACATACTCACGCTTCAGGAAATCAATTGAAAATCAAGGTGTCCCTGACCCCCTTCCTGCCCCCAAATTCCTGCCAATCATGCCTAAGATAGATATGTTGGAAGCAGAGAAGATTCCTGATTGGCTTCCTGTGAATACGACTTCGCTCCGCTTTACCGGTGGTGAACGCGAAGCGTTTGGCCATCTGTTCGAGTATTTCTCCAGTGATGCGCCCCGTCGCTACAAGACAGTAAGGAATGAATTATCCGGCTGGACCAACAGCAGCAAAATATCACCCTGGTTAAGTAGCGGCTGTCTATCTCCACGCCAGGTCATCAAGAAATTGCTTGAATACGAACAGGAAAACGGGTCTAACGATTCATCTCGTTGGCTATATGTCGAGCTATTGTGGAGAGAATATTTCCAATGGTGGCACTTTCTAAAAGGAGACCAACTATTTAGTTTCCAAGGATCCAAAAAGTCACCCCCGCTTACTAGTTTCTACCCTGAACGCTTCAGTAAATGGTGTGAAGGCGAAACGCCTTTCAAGATTGTCAATGCCTGCATGAAGGAACTAAAAAACACGGGGTATCTATCAAACAGAGGCCGACAAATCGCAGCCAGTTGTTTGGTTAATGAATTGAGCGTGGACTGGCGCTATGGAGCAGCTTGGTTTGAGTACTGTCTCATTGACTTTGACTTGGCAGTAAATTGGGGCAATTGGCAATACATTGCAGGCGTGGGGGTTGACCCAAGAGGAGGGCGCCACTTCGATCTTGAAAAGCAGTCGAGACTCTATGACCCTGACGGTTTGTATCAAAAACGCTGGGGAGCTGAAACGGATCCAAATTTAGACTCTCGCGATGCTGCCGACTGGCCAATCATACACGAGTAATAGAGATACCGAACAAAGACGAGCAAAAAACCGAGTGATCCATTAATTGATTCCTAGCGTAACGGATCGATGAGAAAGGCAAATTTCAAGTCTACTATCAAGCAAATATTCTTTTGGAAAATATGGGGAAATACAATGTTACTGAATCATGCTTTTGGAATGTTCACTCACCCTGATGAAGAATGGGAATCGATCCGCAAAGAACATAGTAATCCGGGAAGAATTTATGTTGCATACATTGCCGTTCTAGCAATGATTAGCCCAATATGCGCCTATATATCGACGACACAGTTTGGTTGGCAAGTTGGCGATGGGCAAATCACTAAACTGACGACCCAGAGCGCTTTGCAACTCAACATAATCACCTACATCGCAATGCTTATTGGTGTATTTGGGCTTGGCTGGGCAATCGATTGGATGTCTAAAACCTATGGAGGCAAACATGATGAATATGCAGCAAACGGTATCGCCTTGGCAGCCTATTCTTGTACGCCACTTTTTTTGGCTGGTATCGCCCTTTTAAACCCTGAACCTATTTTCAACATGGCTGTATATCTTATAGCGGCAGTATATGCAGGATTCTTGATCTACGACGGTTTACCGATTGTCATGGGTATTAGCAAAGAACGCGCATTGTTGTTTAGCGGCGCTATCTTGACTGTCGCTCTCGTTTACCTTGTAGCAACAAGAGTCGGTACAGTCGTCATCTGGAGCATAGGCTTCGCCCCTCAGTTCGTATCAGGTTAAGTAAAGCGAGATAGACGGGTTCATCAATGTTGAACCCGGTCTGTCGATGGCGTTCTTAATGTCAATATGTTTTCAGCGGATGACAAGCTTGGTTGGATACCGATTGTACTAGTCACCGTGCTCAACTGTGTTCAATATTAGCTGCGATCACTACGCGCTTCTTACTAGGGTGTTCATATCTTTTGCCATGATTGATAACTCGTGCGCTAATTCTGAAAGCCCCTGACTTGCATCCATCAAAGTTTGCCCCGCGTCGGCGTTTGTTCGACTAATATCTTCAACATTCTTACTCTCCAGAACAATCTCTTCAATCTGCGTACGTTGCTTGCTCATTGAATCTGAGACGGTAGAAATATTCCCCGCCGCCTGTTTTACCGAAATGACGACTTTATCTAGCGCGGAGCCCGACATATTGACTGCTTCAGCACCCGCTTTGACATCAGAACTCGCTTTGTCTAACAAAGTTCTAATCTTCTGAGCTGATTCGTTGCTTTTTTTGGACAGTGTCCTAACCTCATCAGCCACGACAGCAAATCCTCTACCTTGATCCCCTGCACGGGCCGCTTCAATTGCAGCATTAAGTGCAAGAAGATTGGTCTGCTCAGCGATATCCGTAATGACATTCATCATGGCAAGAATACCGTCATTACTTTCCTTCACTTCCTCCATATTCTGTATCGCTGTTGCCATTGATTCAGAATCGTACTAAAGGAATATCTATGACAGGTCTGACAGAAGATAAACTGCAAGAGTTTGCTAATGGTGTGGCTGATTTGTGTGATCAGTTAGGTGTTGAGGATCATGAAGAGAAATTGACCGCGATTGGGAATACTTTTATAGGGGCAGCGCTTTCACTAGGGAAACCCAACTTCTCAGTCAATGTTGATGGCTTAGCTACAGCTTCTGTTGAATCCGTTCTAGAGGCCGTCGAAGAAGAATAATTAAGGTTGATCGAACAGGTCTAATTGTTTTTCTGAACTGTTTTTTCTTCGTAAGGTAAAGCCAAGTTGGGAATGTACTTCTGATAACCAGGCTCGATAAGCCTGTCCACACCTAGCTTCAAATGGGTAAGCCTGGTTTAGTTTTTTCCGTATCAGCTTCACATCATTTTTCCCCGTTTCGAGGATAACTGCATGAATAATTGGTCCCGCGAGCTCTCTATAATGATCTAATTTCGACGCAGAAGACACGGGTTCCAGACAGCTGACCAGGTTAAATTAATGCACAGTGAAAGTTTGAGTGACTGCCCTTGCCTGATCGGAAAGCGTTTTATTGAGATTCTTAACTAAAAGGTTAAAGGTAACCAGAGTAAAACCATCTTGCGCATATTCGAAAACAGCGTCTATATCCAGGATGAACCCTTTTATCAATGTTGGTTTGAACTAGGTCCAGCATGAGTTCTACAGCATCGGTTAAACCATCTATGTCTTCACAGAAAGGAATCTCTATAGGTCTTTTCAAAAAAACTGCCTTCATTTTTTTTCTATTATGCATCAGGGATGTTTGGCTAGTATAACTCAATTGCAACAGATGCCTCTGCACAATTGTCAGGCTCAGATATCAAGCAGGTCTCTATTATAACATTGGCATCTTTTGGAATAATATCCAGAAAATCCGTTGCATCGACAACATGATTTTGGATACCTTCAGGCTTATTTAAAGGAATACTTGTTGTAGAAAATTGGTTCAAATTATCCTTTGCATATACACTTTCAAATGAAGCGAATTCACTACACCCATAATCTGCTCCCAATGCCATTGGGAAAGAACACTGGATAGTGAACAACTCCAGATCATTATCAATCTCAATAATATCATTATCACTCAGATAGACCTTTGCTTGGTAAAGCTCTCTTTGATTAACACCTAACGTAGTGTCATCCGAATATTTAACCGTTGTCATCCAAGTTATGCTTAACTTTTCTTCAGGGTTAAAGTGATTTTCTGTACTTCTATCATTTGAAAGCAGATTAAAAACCTTTGGGTCTAGAGGTGCCTCTCTAAACTCGATTACTAACTCAGGCCCTACTCCACCGCCTTGACCACCATTAGTTCCAGGGGCAGCTCCACCGCCACCACTTCCACCTCCATTACAGCCAATTAGAGTTCCAGTAACTAAGCACGTTGATATAACTTTTATAGCCGTATTTTGCATTCCTTTATCCCCTGAATAGTGAAAATAGATTATATTTCAGCATCAAAAGGGATTTACAAATCAGAGGGTCTTTGTTAGGTGACCTTTATAGACTTGATCAAAGCTAGGAAATGTTCTTTCGCACTTTATGCAATCACGAGAGAACAGTAAGGACATGCCTCCCCGCCTTTTAAATCCCTTTCTTGTACCTGCGAATAACAACCTTCACATTCGATCGTTTCTTCGCTAGTGCCCAATGCCACTTGAGTTTCTGGGAGAAACCCTTCCTTTTGAGCTTCTATAAGAATATCAGACATTTTATTCCGTTGGTATCTGTAAAACTCTGATCTTATTAGATAATAATATTGACGACCCCAAATAAAGGATCATTAGCACCTAACCTTAACGCAAAAAAAAGCCCCATATTTCAGGGGCCAAACTCAACACTACTCAACCGGGCTGCTTAAAGGTGCTACAACTTTTCATAGTAGATACTCGATTAAAAATTGAAATTCAGTTTATAAGGCTCTGTGATACTGTCCTTACTCTACCATTCAGACATAGCGCTGAGGCATAAAGTCACATTTAACCACATATTTTTCTCAAAGCTCTATAGACACTATATCCGCTAGATCATTCTAAACGGCCCTACCCTAAATCAAAGCTATTATGACAAGCCAGATAGGTATTCCCCCCCACTCTTAGCCCACTCTGGATCAATAAAACCTCTAGGTATCGCACACTCAAGCAGGTTATTTAAAGCTCTTCACGAGACTTATTCAGATTTGAACAATTAAGATTCTTGGAAGCAAGGTCGTTTTTCAAGAGAAGATGGCCTCAAACTGGACATAAGCAAAATATAGGAAGGGAGGTGCGAACACCTCCCGTTAGGCCTTACTGCCCCGTAAAGTTAGAAGCCAAGTACTTTCCGTTGATCGTAAAGAAAACGTAAAGCGTTTGCTTTTTAGGGTCTTCGATGGACTCATTCTCAAATGTAACGACCCATTCTGGGCCATGTCCGAATGATTTTTCCTCGACTGATTTAGAAGTTACGCTAGACCAAGATGCGTCAATTTTGCCCTTCTTGGCCAACTTCCAGACATGCTTTGTTGCTTTATTGATAGCTTGCTCACTAGTGATAGGTTTATGTTGATGCCCGTGGGAATGACCACTTCCTGGTCCTGCCAATGCAGTTTGCCCGAATAGAAACATAACTAAGATCAATGGAGCGCTAATTAAGTATTTCATAAATATTCCTCTTTAAATTATTGTCGTTTTAGTCAATTGAGTCGTGAGAAGTTCTCGGTCTTTGATTCGTCATTTCGCTCTCTATTTCACTCTCCATGTCACTAGACATTTTCTCGTGTTCATGTAGATGGTTGTCGGTGCTAAAGCCGAAATCATCTGGGTGGGAGGTGTGCGAGTATCCATGCAATTGCTGCAACAGCAGCAAAACACCAAGCGATATTAGAAAAACATTCGCTGCATTACTGAAGTTTTTAAATGACTTGGTTTTGCGCCAAATAGCCAATAAACCAAGCATGACAGTCAATGCGGCAATTTGACCAAGTTCTACACCTAAGTTGAACGAAAGAATTTTAAGCACTAACCCTTCTTCAGATAACGGGAGCATTTGTAGGCGGGTTGAAAGACCAAAGCCATGAATCAAACCAAAAACGAAGACAATCAAAAGCAGATTCGGAGAAGCGATGTTTAAATACTTCTTAAACCCACCCAGATTATCAAAACCTTTGTATATGACGGTCAACGCAATGACTGCATCTACAAGATAGTAATTTGCTTGGATCTGATAAAGCGTTGCAAAAAGCAGCGTGATCGAATGACCAATTGTAAAAGCAGTGACAAACTTAACAATGTCATTAAATCGAGTCAGAAAGAAAACAACCCCAAAAAGAAAGAGTAAATGGTCATAACCGGTGACCATGTGGCTTGCGCCTAACTCAATAAAATCCCAGTTAGTTGCTTCTAAGGCTTTTGCCTTATCTGCTTCGGACATGCCATGCCCGAAAACGACGCTACAGATAAAATAGAAACCAACGGCGATGGGCCATCGGCATTTTTTAAATACGGATAACATTATTTACCTCAATAATAAGTTCTAGCTTACGCTAGTAAAATTTTATGTTTTAAACGAGAGAGGGAAATAATTTTGGCGGTGCTCTAGCCTTAACATTAGAGCGAAAATGGAAGCTGCGATATGCAAAGGACTTGTCAAAATAGAACTGAGTGACGTTTTTCTGTTCATCGCACGAAAAACTAGTGACTAAGACTGCTTGAGGCTCTAGGTCATTGAGCCACTTTACATATTTAACGATCCAGTCTTGGCTTAGCTCGACGACCTGGTTCGTGTGACTATTTTGATCAAAAGCATCAGCATGATGAGACGCAACATTGTGCGAATGTGCTACTTGTGCGTGGGAATGGCCCGCCCCGTCATGATTATGGCTGGATGCCAAATGAATATGCGCCGAAGCAGACTGCATTGTCAGAAATGCAATCGCTAAGAAAAGTTGCCAGATTTTGCTTGTCAAAATAGTGCGCATGAACGAGCCACATATTTGGGATCAATGGATTATAATGACGGATTCATTTCGATACTATCAATTATTCATGAAGGAATATTTAAAAATAAACGTAGTAAGAGATAATATTCATACCAAAAGAGAGGGTCAGCCTCAAGGAGAAGTCTTCCGTACTATCAGGCACCAAAGGCTTCTAAGGTGTTAATAAATATTGTGCGACAGCCTTTAAGTCGTTCCAGCTCATGTATCCGGTGCTATGCTCTACTACCTCACTCATACTGCCGCCAAACACATCGCCATCATGTTTGATTCCGGTCTGTAAGGCGTAGGCAAGATCATCCTCAGTCCAGCCATTTTCCTTTAGATTAGCCGCCGTGATAGCAGGAACCTTATTGTTGTTAGCATCATAACCACCAGCAAAAGTCTCTTGACTGTTCAAAGCGCCAAAAAGATTCCTTGGTGTATGGCAAGCGCCGCAGTGTGCGGCTACCTCAACCAGGAATTTTCCTCGATTGAGCTGATCGACTGACGCTGAATTCGCCACTGAAGCAGATGGGCTAAAAAACATGGCTCGCCATAGCTTTAAACCTTCACGAAAATTGAATGGAAACCTTATAGACTGCTCGGGGTCTGGTTCAGCGACTGGCGGTACGGTTTGAAACGCCACCCATAAATCGGCTACATCTTGATCAGAAAACTTCTCGTAAAACGTGTATGGAAAAGCCGGATAATACGGCTTTCCTTCAGGTGAAATACCTTCTCTTAGTGCTGTCGAAAATTGTTGAAATGTCCACGCCCCAATACCATGTTTCGGGTCTGAAGTTAGGTTTGGCGCACGAAAATCACCGAAAGGCGTGGTTAAAGGTTTTCCTCCTGCTAAGAATTTACCGCCGGAATCGATATCAGTATGACAAGCTATACACCCTGATATTCGCGCCAAGTATGCGCCACGAGCTGTATTTCCATTCATACCTTCTGAACTAAAACTTGGAGACAGGGGCAGCCAAAGCCTATATAGAAGCCCCCCCCCTAAAAGCAATAGAAGTAAGCAAAAGCTGTAGTAGCGGCGAGGCATTCCTGTCATTTCTCGATGCGGTATTTTTTATGGCACGAAGCACAGCTCTGCCCAATCATACGAAACAAGCCAGCGCTCGGTTTGGAAGCAAGGTGTTCATCACTCATGTTGTCTAGCCCCCGTTGCGCTCCCATTGCTGCTTGACCTTGGGCACCCATCATTCCCTGGCCTCTCATTTGCTCCCCCATGCGACCATTCATAGGGCCCGATTCTCCCATCATGCTATGGCCGGACATATGATTTGAATTACCCATCATGGTATTCCCCATACCATTTTCTGGTTCCACATTCTGATTGTTGGCAGCTCCATCGTGCAAGGCCTGCCCTAAGCGTTCTAGATTGCGTGCTAAGCGCTGAAAATTCTCCCACTCATTCCATATTTCAGCAGTCGCCTCGCTAGGCATATTTAAACTGCCATCGGGAAAAAGCTTTGTCATATGCTCGCCAGAATGATCTCGGATCAGAAGCGCATTCCTCTTTACAGTTTCAGCGTCGTATTCTTTTTGCCCTCGCATAATCGGTTTTAGCTCTTTCATAGCGCCTTTTAGATTATCCATTAAATCCATACGCTCTTTAATAATACCGGTCGCCCCGCCATGGCCATAAGCGACAGCTGAAATGGAAAAAATAACCAAAATTATAATCACTGCATTTCTGTTCATGAACTCGTACCTAATCAATTTTCCACCAAGCGTTAGTTGAAGCTTACGCCTATAAATCACTTAATTTAATCTCTCTAGTTAACTACGAAAATGCCTTCAGGTGAAGCAAAACCAAACTAGCGGGTCGTTTCTCACTATAGTAAACACAAGAATTGCATATGTTGAGGTCTATTTATACATAAGGTGTCAG
>NZ_LWGG01001494.1:0-824 GCF_001635365.1 Oleiphilus sp. HI0128
ATGAAAACCGAGTTCATAGATCAGCATTGGTTTCGTTTTTTAGGGTGTTTTATGAACGCTTTGATTGAAGCTTTCGTGATAACACCGCCGCGATGAGCAGCAATAACATCATCCAGGGGCTAGATGAGCCTCCACCAGAGCTCGGGTAAGCGCGGGTGTTGTTGAAAGCTGGTTGATGGGCATCTTTACGATGGTCTCTTACCGGCTGGCTTGCGCGTTGTTGTTTAGCCTGCAATTCTTTCTTTACGCGTTTGGCGTTATCTCTTGAAATGTTAAGCTGCTTGAATACCTCTTCTCTCACAACAATCATCGAAGTGTAGTCGGTGACTAAACCATATTGTTTGGCAATGTCGATGATGGCTTGTTTGGCATCTGCATCTTCGCCTAGATAGTCAATTTTATTCTGCAATGCTTCAATGCTCGCGAACGCCCATAACCTTTCTATCTCAGGGTTGAGTTCACTTTGTTTTGGGAAGTCAAAAGACGTTGTGTAGGTTTGTTGTTGGCCTGACATTTTGCCTTTGATTTCAACCGTTGCTTTACCATTTCCCCAGTAATGTCCGAACAAGATAAGCTGCTGACCTCGGTACACAGAACCGATACGGGCGGGTGTAAGGTTTTTAACCTTAACGCCGTCAATATCAACTTCGACATCATGAAAGGCTTCGTGAGTTAGTTTTTCGGTAGCGATCATTAGCTTGCCAACGATGTCATCACTATTGGATACACTCATTGCGAAGCCGTTAGAAATTTTTGTCATGCTATCGAGTAGTGGTCTATTAGCACTGTTGCCCATCACAAAGGTAAAGAGTCGTACATCATAT
>NZ_LWGG01001495.1:0-1023 GCF_001635365.1 Oleiphilus sp. HI0128
ATGAATTCCTAGAAAAGAAGTTCGCTATCCATAAAACATAGCACAGCTTTTTATTTTTAACAGAAGTACTTACATAACTTAGTGTAAGTTTTTTTGAGAAATGTAATTTTCTGACTTGACGCACATTTGGCTGCACGTTTTCAGTCAAATGCGTGACATTTTAGTGCCTTTTATCGGGCTGGATAGCTTGTGATTACAAGTTAGTGATATCTAAATCAGATTCATTAACTTCAGCTTGGCGAAGCAGTCTTTCGTAATCGAGGCGCTGTAAGCGAATCTCTAGAACTAGCCCGCCTTCTTCATCATAGCTTTCATCCTGC
This sequence comes from Oleiphilus sp. HI0128, assembly GCF_001635365.1. Classification (NCBI taxonomy): domain Bacteria; kingdom Pseudomonadati; phylum Pseudomonadota; class Gammaproteobacteria; order Oceanospirillales; family Oleiphilaceae; genus Oleiphilus; species Oleiphilus sp. HI0128. The sequence continues at coordinate 321 of NZ_LWGG01001495.1, forward strand.
ACGACCGATGCAGCATAAAACAAGGCTCTTAGTTTTCCACCTTTAGAAGGGTCAAGTTTAATTTTCTGATGAACTATTTCATCACCAAGAATTTCAATAATCGCTTGATTAAGCAGATCTACACCAGCACCCGTATAAGCAGACACCCATACTCGCTGCGGCACACCGTCTTCATCTCTATCTATTCTCGGCTCACGACCGTCTAATAGATCTAGCTTATTATAAACCTTTAAAGTCGGAACCTTATCCGCACCAATCTCCTTAAGAACATGCTCCACCTGCTCAATATTATCCATGCGACCTTCATCATGACAATCAATGACATGCAAAAGAAGCGTAGCGTTGCAGGTTTCTTCAAGCGTTGCCCGGAAGGCATCTACCAATTTATGCGGGAGATGTCTAATAAAACCAACGGTATCAACCAAAATAGCGTTGCCGATATCCGGCAGGTTCAACTTTCTTAAAGTCGGGTCCAAGGTTGCAAACAGCTGGTCGGCAGCATAAACATCCGCTTCAGTGACTCGATTGAATAAAGTAGATTTACCAGCATTGGTATAACCAACCAAGGATACTGTTGGTATTTCTGCACGGGTGCGTGCTCTACGACCTTGGTCACGCTGTTTACGAACTTTCTCCAGACGTGAGGTAATAGTCTTGATACGACCGCGAAGTAAACGTCTATCACTTTCTAACTGAGTCTCAC
>NZ_LWGG01001496.1:0-1047 GCF_001635365.1 Oleiphilus sp. HI0128
CTAACAACAACACTTCTGGCTCCATGGCCAGTACCGATGCCAATGCGACCAAGCGTTTTTCGCCCCCCGAAAGCTGATGCGCAACTCGCTTCTCAAATCCTGCCATGCCAAGCGACCTAAGTGTTTGCTTGGCCTTTTCGAAGGCCCGCTCTCTGGTTTTTCCTAGATTTAGCGGGCCAAATGCCACGTCCTCTAATACAGTGGGGCAAAATAGTTGATCATCGGGGTCTTGAAATAGAAAGCCCGCCTTCGCGCGTACTTCAACAAATTCAGACTCTTGCTTTCTAAACTTGCCAAAAGCAAATACATCACCCGACTTTGCTTTTTTTAGCCCTACCAGTAAATGTAGAAACGTCGTTTTGCCCGCTCCATTCGGCCCCGTGAGCGCAACCCGATCACCCGAGTAGAGAGAGAAATCGACATGAGATAATACTTCCCCTCTTCGTGGGTAGCGGTAGCTTAAGCCTCGTGTTTCAATTAGCGCTTCCATAAAAGCCTCAAAGCAGGTTGATAAGAATTAGAGAAATCAAGAACGGAACGCAAACGATGATCAAGCAGTAATCGCGTGCGACTAACTTATCATCATCCAACAAATAGAAGCGGCCGTTGTAACCACGACACTTCATTGCCTCCATGATTCGCTCTGAACGTTCAAGTGCATGGATTAAAAGCATTCCCACTAAATAGCCAATTGAGCGCCATGTGTGCGTATCCATTCGCAGTACAAATGCCCGCGCCTGCATCGCACGTTTCATGCGTTTGTATTCCTGACCAATCACGTCGAGATAACGTACCGTAAACAGAAGCAAATGAACGAGCTTATCGGGTATACGTAACCGTGCTAAAGCATGCCCGAACGTTGTCGCATTCATGGTGCCCACAACAGCAAGTAAAGACAGAACAACGGTATTCGCTTTAACGGCAATCAATACCGCGTGGACCAATCCATTCTTACTCGCCGTCAACTCCGATATTTCGAAAAGCACATCATCTTCCCCAGAGACAGGCGTCGTAAATGGCAGCATAACAATCAGAAATATCATGAAC
>NZ_LWGG01001497.1:0-816 GCF_001635365.1 Oleiphilus sp. HI0128
CTAACATGCTAATGGTTGGGGCCTTCCCTCATGGCTTCAATATGATCTACAGCCTTGGCGGCTTACATTCTTCACATATATTTTGGATTCCGACCCTGGTTTGTATTGCCTATCTATTAGCCAACAGAAAGTCTGGACTATTTTGGTTTTGCACCTCATTCACTAGCATTGGCTTATTGGTGTACTTCGATCGCAGCGGTGTGGTATGGGACAACTATCCTTTCAGTGAAAGCCAGAAGCTTATAGACACCTATTCCGGCTACTTATTGCCAATGATCATTATATGGCTTGGCCAGAGCTATGCTTTTCGCATAAGGCAAGAATCACTAGCTGAAGCAATCCAAGCAAATGAAGAGACAAGTAGTCTGGTAATTTCGGCCGAAAAGAACTCACAGCGCTTAGGAGAGATTCTGAATGAAGCCAAGTCGACATGCCATACCCTATCCACCTCATCAAGATCCTTGCTAGAAAACATCAAAAAAATGAACAGTGATAGCCAGTCAATTGAAAACGGCGCACATTCTCAACTCGAGGCTTCTGAGCAGATTGATGCAACAGTTAGCGAAACGCAAACAACGCTTAGCGAGACATCTTCTCTTGTGAGAGAAATTGAAACTGTGACAAGAACTACACAAGCAAATGTCACATCTACCGCAGACTCCATGAAGAAAACAACAGAAAGCATGGATAAGATCAAACAAAGCTTCTCAAAAATTGAAGATGTTATTCAGGTCATTTCCGGTATCGTTAGCCAAACGAACTTACTTGCATTAAACGCAACAATCGAAGCTGCACGTGCTGGTGACAGGGGGCGTG
>NZ_LWGG01001498.1:0-819 GCF_001635365.1 Oleiphilus sp. HI0128
GCACGTTCACGAATTGGGCGCTGCTCTTCAAGCACTTTTTCAATTATTGGGTTCTTACATTCCAAACAACCAATGCCTGCACTGGTGCAACCTTCACGAACCCAGCATTTAGTACTTTCGTCGGAATAAACATCATGCAACTTCCACACAGGGCACTTATCTGGATCACCCGGATCAGATAAGCGTACACGTTGTGGGTCTGTCTGCATGGTTCGTATTTTTTGAGTAACCGAATCCGGATCCTCACGTAAGCCAATAGTATTGCCGTAAGATTTGGACATTTTCTGACCATCTAAACCTGGCATCTTCGATGCTTCAGTCAATAATGGCTGAGGCTCAGGTAGAATCACTTTACCGCCTCCCTCAATAAAACCAAACAAGCGTTCACGATCGCCTAGTGATATATTTTGCTGGTCTTTGATCAAAGCTCTTGCAGTTTCCAAAGCCTCATCGTCGCCCTGTTCTTGGAATCGCTTCTGTAAATTACGATAAAGCTTGGCGTTTTTCTTACCCATTTTCTTTATCGCTGCTTCAGCCTGCTCTTCAAAACCCGGATCTTTACCATATAAATGATTAAAGCGACGAGCAATTTCACGCGTCAATTCGACATGAGCTACCTGGTCAGCACCAACAGGAACAAAACCCGCACGATAAACTAAGATGTCAGCACTTTGTAATAATGGATAACCTAAGAAACCGTAAGTTGCCAAATCTTTTTCTTTCAACTTCTCTTGCTGGTCTTTGTAAGTTGGTACACGTTCCAGCCAACCTAAAGGCGTCATCATTGACAACAATAGGTGCAACTCTGCATGTTCAGGC
>NZ_LWGG01001499.1:0-800 GCF_001635365.1 Oleiphilus sp. HI0128
ATCGCAACAAAATAAACATAACCAGACCAAGCAACAGGTTCTTTATGAAACTAAAAACAATTACTTTACTCTTAGCAAGCCACTTATCTATAGGCGCATTGGGTATCGGTTTGGGGATATATATCCTGCCAATTCTAACGGCACCGACTGCGCCTTCAGAGTCAACGATCTCAGAGATTTCTTCGCAAGCGCGATATACCGGGAAGTTTAAAAGAGACCTAGAGGATAGCGACACCTTTCACTGGGGCGAAGGCATCGTTTCGCTTAACACTGAGTACATTTCTTTAGCTGGCCAACTGGCTCCCGGGCCAGACTATAAGCTTTATCTTTCTAAAGAGTTCGTAGAAACCGAGCTTGATTTTCAGCGCTTGAAGTCGTCAATGCTTCAAGTTGGTGACGTGACAACCTTCGAAAACTTTGTCGTCAAAGTGCCTCAGGGCACCAATATAGCTGACTTTAGCTCAGTCATTGTTTGGTGTGAGGCCTTTGGTGAGTTTATTACGGCAGCCAAATATCAGTAAATGAGTTCAGCGAACAGACTCTGCAATTAAAATATTTGATTCGCCCAAACGGTTAAACCCGATGCGACACTGCCGAAGTGGTCGCCATCAAGCACCTCGATGTCACCAAATTTATTGTGAATTGCTTTACGAATAACAGGGGACTGACCCGATCCCCCCGTTATAAAAATTAGATCGGGTTGTGTTTGCGCTTGTGTAATCGCTTCTTCCATCAAGCTCAGCATTTTCATCAAGGGTCGGTCAATTGCTTCAGCAAACTGCTCTAGCTTTACGTCTTGA
>NZ_LWGG01001500.1:0-1068 GCF_001635365.1 Oleiphilus sp. HI0128
GTTTGCCAAGGTTTTATCGGTTCGGGTATTAGTGGTGAAGCCTTGCTCAATTTCAGTGATTCAAGTTTTGGTGATATCGCCAAGCTGCTCGACTACAAAGGCGAAGTCGATCGCATGGTTGAGCTTGAGCTACTAATGGAAGTGGCCAGTATTCTAGTGGGCGCCTGTACTAACGGTATTGCCCAACAACTCGACACCACCTTCAGTCAAGGGCACCCGGTTGTTTTAGGGCAGCATGTCAAAGTAAGTGAATTGATCAAAGCCAATGCCAAGCGCTGGAAGAAAACACTCGCCATTGAAATCACTTACGAAATTGAAAACTACAACATTAGTTGCGACCTGTTATTACTGTTCACTGAAGATTCACTGGACAATTTGAACAAACGACTTTCCTACTTGATGGATTAATAGCCGAACTATGGAACGATCACAGATAGATATAAAAGAATTTCACTGGCTGATGGATATGCTGCAAACCATCGATGTCGGCCTCGTGGTACTGGATCGCAACTTTAGCATTAAAGTTTGGAACAGTTTCATGGAGAGCCATAGCGGCATAACTCCATTGCAGACCAAAGACAAGAATCTCTTTGACTTATTCCCTGATTTGCCCAGAGATTGGCTAGAGCATAAATCTAATTCAGTGTTTATGTTAAAAAACCGCTCCTTTATGACCTGGGAGCAGCGACCTTATCTGTTCAAATTCAAAAACTACCGCCCAATTACCGGCACAGAACCATTCATGTACCAAAACGTGACCATCTCACCTTTGGTATCTGCTGATGGAACGGTAAACCATATCGCTATCATTCTCTATGACGTGACTGATATTGCCGCGAACCGGAACGCACTGGAACGAGCGAACTCTGAATTAGAAATGCTGAGTCGAACTGATCGCCTGACTCGGCTAAACAATCGAGGTTATTGGGAAGAGTGCCTAGAAGCAGAGTTTAGCCGTTATAAGCGCTATCACACGACTTGCTCTGTCATTATGTTTGATATTGACCACTTCAAGAAGGTAAATGACACCTATGGTCACCAAGCCGGCGATGAAGTAATCAGGCAAGT
>NZ_LWGG01001501.1:0-775 GCF_001635365.1 Oleiphilus sp. HI0128
GTCAGTGCTTGCGGCAACAATTTCTGCAACGGTTTCGGTGTCGTCATTACATTGAGTATTGATCTGCTCACATACGTGGAAAGTCGCCACTCTATTGAAGTTTTTGACTGACGAGGAGTCTTTATCGTCATCGCTGCAACCTGCTAACAAGAGGGGGCTTGAAATGGCGAGAGCGAGAGCCGTTTTCTTAAACATATTCATAGAGTGCATAATTTTCCTTTCCATTTAACGATAGGTGTTTTTACTGAAGAGGGAATTATGTTTCGAGAGTGCTACAAATTTATGTCTCTTTTAAGTCACTTTGGTGACGGTACTTATATGCAAGGAGTGGAGCCTTCCTGTTTCTATAGAAAAATGACTAGTCGAAACAGGAGGCGAGTTGATTTAGCCGGGCTAGAGAGCACAGAGGTTTGATAACCAGATTGTCTGATAAGGCGCTAAATCGATTGTGTTATCAGCTTTGCTAAGCTCTTGCCCACTGATTAAGTTGCACCATGCTTGAGTATCGACCAGATTAATGTCAGCTATCGCAAGTTGCTGTGACTCCTTGCTGATGTTCGATATACAAAAAATGCTTTGCTTTCTGTCTGGAGACTGACGCCAATAGGCGAATATTTTATCCCCCAGGTGCAAAGTGAATTGCACTGCATTAGGGTGAAAGGCAGCATGTTGTTGTCGGATTTTTAGCAGACGTTTTATTTCGCTGAAGACACGCTGGTGATGCGTGTTTTCGTTAAGCTGCGTAGTTAAATCTGTATAGTCCCACTGGTGTCTG
>NZ_LWGG01001502.1:0-615 GCF_001635365.1 Oleiphilus sp. HI0128
CTCTTGTGGCGCCGAAAGCGCTTAGCGCCATTGGAGCCAGTTCAGATTTGGTCGCGTACGGTTTGTATCTCGACTTGTTAGGTGATGTGTGTGATGGAAAAACACATCACGAGTTACCTTTGGGGGAAGAGATCGGGCGAGCTAAACTCGCCTTAGATCTCGCGGCTAGCGGTAAAACAACCGCCTTGGTTTCGAGTGGCGACATCGGCATTTATGCGATGGCAACGTTGGTGTTTGAATTGTTGGATCAACAACTCTTAAAGCAAGCGCAAGGCGAGGCCTTAGATCATCCAGAATGGCTAGATGTTGAGATAGACGTTGTCCCTGGAATCTCTGCCATGCAAGCGGGCGCAAGCCGTGTCGGCGCCATGCTCGGTCATGATTTTTGTACCGTATCGTTATCTGATTTGCTAACGCCTTGGGAGACGATCGAAAAGCGTATTCATAGCGCTGGCCAAGGTGACTTTGTTATCTCGTTCTATAACCCCGTATCTAAAAAGCGTGATTGGCAGTTGAACCATGCGCGAGACGTTTTGCTCCAGTACCGACCGGCTTCGACGCCCGTTTTGTTGGGGCGCCAATTAACCCGTGAAGACGAGTCCATCACCATTACCA
>NZ_LWGG01001503.1:0-944 GCF_001635365.1 Oleiphilus sp. HI0128
TTAAGCGTACGAGAAGTCCGTGCCGGCGATACGCGGCTCATCGCTTATGTTGTATGGAAGAATAGCCCGATTAGTCTCAGTGAACTTCGTGAGCACCTGCGACAGCAATTGCCCCCTTACATGGTGCCGCAGCACCTTGAAGCACTCGGGGAGTTACCACGCACCCTTAACAACAAGCTTGATCGAAAAGTCCTGCAAAGCTGGAACCTAACTCAAATGTCTGCCGGTGAATCGCGTCAAGGCCCCGAGACAAGCACAGAAAAGTGGTTAGCTCTCTGCTGGGGAGAAGTATGCGGGAACCATGATATTAACAAATACGATAATTTCTTTGATATCGGCGGCCATTCATTACTTTCCATTCAAGTTATTCATAAAGTGCAAGCGCATTTTAACGTTGAACTGAAGCCTCGAGACTTACTACTGGAAAGCTTACATCAACTAGCTGAGCTAATAGATCAGACCACAAAAACAGCCGCTACAGAAAGCTCAGCGGCTAAAGGTCTTTCTGACGAAACCAATAAAACAGAGCTACATTCTCCCGCAACGCAAACAATCCACCCAGTATTCTTCGGTGATAGTAAATTACCTCTTTACGGCGTAATACATGAGCCTGGTGCGGGCGCTTATCGTAGCAAAGCAATATTATTCAGCTCTCCGATCGGACATGAGTATTTTCGCAACTATCGAATGACCCAGCTACTTGCCACTAGCCTCGCTAAACAAGGCTTTTATTGCATGCGTTTTGACTACCACGGCGTGGGTGACTCCACTGGTGAGTTTTCTACTCAAAGTATCGAAGAATGGCAACAAGACCTTATCAAAGCATATGAGGAGCTAAAAGCCCGAGCAGGCGTTGAGCAGGTGGTCTGTGTCGCCTCACGTTTAGGCGCCTCAATTGCTACATTAGCCAATACAAAGTGCCAGTTTAATGAGCTAGTCCTTTG
>NZ_LWGG01001504.1:0-25877 GCF_001635365.1 Oleiphilus sp. HI0128
TTTGATCGTTGTAAATAACGCCGGCATTACCCGTGATGGTTTGTTGATGCGTATGAAAGAAGAAGATTGGGATAATGTCTTGAACACCAACTTGAGCTCGATTTACAGAGTCTCAAAGGCAGCGCTCCGAGGCATGACTAAGGCGCGCTGGGGACGAATTATTAACGTTAGCTCTGTTGTTGCGCAAATGGGCAATGCAGGCCAGGCAAACTATTGTGCTGCCAAGGCAGGCATAGAGGGCTTTAGCCGCTCTTTGGCAAAAGAGATTAGTGGGCGAGGCATTACAGTTAACTCAGTGGCTCCGGGTTTCATTGAGACGAGCATGACAGAAGAGCTTTCCGATACCGTAAAAGCGAGTATGTTGGCGACAATACCGATGCAGCGCTTGGGGCAGCCCGAAGAAGTGGCTTCGGTAGTAGGGTTTTTGGCATCTCAGCAAGCAAGTTATATTACTGGTGAAACGATCCATGTAAACGGTGGGATGTTTATGGGCTAAAACGGGAATATCCCGAATTTGTCCTGTTGTTATTCCGGTAGCATCTCGAATTTGTCCTGTTGTTATTCCGGTAGTACCCCGAATCAGTCTTTTCGTCATCCCGGTAGTGTTTGAGCCGGGAGCCATAAGGTTAAGACTTGGATGGATTCCCTCTCAAAATACTGCGTGAATGAGGGTAGGGTATGGTGGTTCCCATGTATTTGGCCGAAATACTATTTTTTGGTGGCCTGATTGAGATCAAAGAGTGATGTTTTGCTGCTTGTCTCTATCATTGCTTTGATCTAGACTACATCGCCATGAATAAATGAAGCAGACAATAGCTAGGTAATTAAGTACGAAGCTGTTTTTAAACTGAAATATTTCAGAGATAGAATGCTTGTCAGCTTGATCTATATTAATGAGAGGAAATTATGAGTACTGTAGAAGAGCGTGTTAAGAAAATCGTATGTGAACAACTAGGTGTTAAAGATTCAGAAGTCCAAAATACTTCTTCTTTTGTTGAAGACTTAGGTGCAGATTCTCTTGATACTGTTGAATTGGTAATGGCTTTGGAAGAGGAATTTGAAACTGAAATTCCTGATGAAGAAGCTGAAAAGCTTTCTACAGTCCAGGAAGCTATCGACTTCATTATTGCTAACCAGTAATAGAAGTTCATAAAAAGAACCGTCCTTTGTGAAATCTCTGGGCGGTTTTTTTTTGTTTGTTTAGGTCGATATTTAAAAGTTAGAGGCAAGGTATGTCAAAAAGACGAGTGGTAGTCACAGGGATGGGGATGCTTTCTCCGCTTGGTAATAGCGTGTCTGAGTCGTGGAATGCAGCGCTTGAAGGGAAGAGCGGCATATCAAATATTTCTCGCTTTGATACTGAGAACTTTAACGTCAAAATTGGCGGGCAGATTTCGGACCTGGAAGTGAATGATTATATTGACCGTAAAGAAGCGCGTCGCATGGATATCTTCATGCAGTACGGCCTGATTGCAGGTATGCAGGCAGTAAAAGATGCATCTTTAGAAGACTTGGATTCAGATCAGAAAAAGCGGATTGGTGTTGCCTTTGGTTCTGGAATCGGAGGAATTGAAACCATTGAGACTGTACGTGATACCTACGTGAAATCAGGGCCTCGTAAAGTTTCTCCCTTTTTTGTACCCAGCTCTATTATCAATATGATTGCCGGGAATATCGCGATTAAATATGGCTTTAAAGGCCCAAATATAGCGGTAGTCACAGCTTGTACTACGGGCACTCATAACATTGGTTACGCAGCAAGAACGATTGCCTATGGTGATGCCGATGTGATGATAGCCGGTGGTGCTGAAATGGCGACAACACCAATTGCTGTTGCAGGTTTTAGCAATGCTAAGGCATTGTCTTCCAATGACCGACCTGCTGAAGAAGTCAGCCGCCCTTGGGATAAAGGTCGAGACGGGTTTGTACTATCTGATGGCGCAGGTGCACTGGTTTTGGAAGAGTTGGAGCACGCAAAAGCGCGTGGTGCAACAATCTATGCTGAGCTAACCGGCTTTGGTATGAGTGATGATGCCTTCCATATTACTTCGCCTATTGAAGATGGTTCAGGCGCAAGAACCGCTATGGAAAATGCTATCAACGATGCAGGAATAGAACCAGAATCGATTGATTATATTAATGCTCACGGCACCTCAACTCCGCTTGGTGATGTGGCAGAATGCAAAGCGATCAAAGACCTGTTTAAAGAACATTCTAGCTCTTTGCTTGTTAGTTCAACCAAGTCAATGACTGGTCACTTGTTAGGGGCTGCTGGCGCGATTGAGGCAATCTTTTCTGTAAAAGCTATCACTGATCAAGTAGCGCCACCAACGATTAACCTCGATGAGCCTGAAGAAGGGTGTGATTTGGATTTCGTGGCACATACTGCCAGGAAAGCTCCGATAAAAGCTGCTCTATCGAACTCCTTTGGTTTTGGCGGTACTAATGGCACTTTAATCTTTCAGGCCTTGGAAGATTAGAAATGAAAACGCGAGCTCACTTAACCTTAGTCAATGAGCTTGAGACCTCGGCAATCGATATCGCTGATCGGGGCCTTGCCTACGGAGATGGTTTATTTGAAACGCTTAGAGTGGTCGATGGAAAAATTCCTCTTCTAAGTTATCATCTGGAACGATTTAAACGTGGCACTAAGGCGCTTGATTTAGGTGAAACTGAAATGCTTGCTGGTAAGTTTGAGCGTTATGTTGGCTTGGCTTTGAAAGACCTGACTAAAGCCGCTCACCTTAAGCGAGCGATAATCAAAGTGATTCTTACGCGTGGACAAGGTGGTCGAGGTTATGCGCCACCCGATGAGCCGGAACTAAACTTTATCACACAAGTCTTTGAGTCTCCCGAATTTCCCGAGACAAACTCCGCCCAGGGAATTACTCTCCATTTATGTGACCATAAGCTCTCGCATCAGCCAGTTCTGGCAGGGATAAAACACCTCAATCGTCTAGATCAGGTGCTTGCTTCAAAGGATTTGGCTAAGTCAGGGTATGAAGAAGGCTTGATGTTGGACTACAAGAATAATGTGGTAGAAGGCACTAAAAGCAATCTACTCATTTTCACAGGCAAAGATATTATTACTCCGAATATATCGGGTGCCGGTGTGGCGGGTACTTTACGTCAATATCTACTCGATAACGCTGCTTTAACAGGGCTAGCGCTTCGTGAAGCGGAAATTAGTATCGAGGACTCAAAGTCTGCAGACGGTTTAGCTGTTATCAATAGTGTCTTTGGTCTTTGGCCAGTGAAAGAATTTGCTGGTAAGCGCTATGCAATACATAAAAATTGTGGAATCATTCAGTCTCATTTGAAGACTAGCTTTTCATATTAAATAACCTTTTTCGACATTAACTATCGTGCCTGCAAATCGCTCTTTTATCGCTCGTTTTATTCTGCTGCTTATTATTTTTGTGCTGATGCTCAGTGCCGGTATATATCGTTATTATCAATCTGAATTAGAGCGAGCAATAGCCTTTCCACGAGACGTTCTCGAAATAGAAATACCCAAAGGCAGTAGCTTCAACTCAGTGTTGAGGAACTTGATTGAAAAAGGGGCTGACATTAACCCCTGGGTCGCAAAGGTCTACGCAAAGCAAAATAAGCTTGCTAGTAAAATTAAAGCAGGTGAGTTCAGTCTACAAGGGCCTATGACGCTTCCTGCTATTTTTGAGTGGCTGACATCCAATAACCAGATTCGTTACCAGGTTCAGTTTATCGAAGGAACGAGCTACAGAGATGCCTTAAAGACCCTGGCGCTTCAAGAGAAGCTAAGTAAAACCTTGGAAGGGAAGAGCGATGATGAACTTATCCAGGCATTGAACTCTAAGAACGATATAAAGCACCTGGAAGGGCAGTTCTATCCTGATACTTATGCGTACCATAAAGGCGATACGGATCTATCAATCCTAAAGCGTGCTCATCAGCGTTTGCAGAACATTTTGCAAGAAGAATGGCAGGCTAGAGATAAAAGTACCGTATTGAAGGGCTCGTATGAAGCGCTTACCTTGGCTTCGATTGTGGAAAAAGAAACGGGAGCAGCACATGAGCGAACTGAAATCGCAGGTGTATTTAATAGGCGGCTGATTAAGGGAATGCGTCTACAAACGGACCCGACCGTCATCTATGGCTTAGGTGATCGCTATCAAGGCAATATCACCCGTAAGCACCTGAAAGAGCTGACGGCCTACAACACCTACCGAATAAAGGGCTTACCTCCTTCTCCTATCGCTTTAGTAGGGCGTAGTGCCATTCATGCAGCGCTGCACCCTAAAGAAGGCTCTAGCCTATATTTCGTCGCAAAAGGTGATGGCACTCATCAATTTTCAGCAACTATCGACGAGCATAACAATGCCGTTCGTAAGTACCAGTTAAGACGTCGCAAAGACTACCGTTCAAGCCAGTAAGGCTTGATTTCAGAGCAAGCTCAATTCCAAATAAGAAGGTACAGTGTGGACAAAGGTTTATTTATCACGATTGAAGGTGGCGAAGGCGTTGGCAAGTCTACCAACATCGCTTTTATTCAAGAAGCGTTAGCGTCAAAGGGAATTGAATCCATCATTACCCGAGAGCCTGGCGGAACGCATTTGGCCGAAGAGATTCGTGAAGTGCTCATTAAGAACCGGGAAGAAACAGTAGCGTCAGAAACCGAGTTACTTCTTATGTTTGCCGCACGCGCTCAGCACCTTCACCAAAAGATTTTACCTGCGTTGGAAAAAGGTGTTTGGGTGATTTCTGATCGTTTCACCGATGCAACTTATGCTTATCAATCTGGCGGGCGTGGTGTACCTTCTGAAAAAGTAGCCTTACTTGAAAACTTTGTTCAGGGAGACGTACGCCCAGACCTGACTCTTTTATTAGATGCTCCGATTGAAGTAGGCATGGCGCGTGCAAAAAATCGTGGTGCCCTAGATCGCTTTGAGGAAGAACAGGCAGAGTTTTTTAATAATGTTAGAGATAACTATTTAGCGCGTGCAGAAGCTGAGCCAAAGCGATTTAAAATAGTTGACGCAACACAAAGTTTGGAAGAGGTACAATCAAGTATTTCAGTCGTGCTTGAGAATATCCTGTAGGCAGAGCCTTCCATGGCTCGCAGGCGGGTTAGCACGGTGTAGATTCATATAAGGGATGGAACCCTCTGCCTACGTTCGATTGTTAAACACTATTCAATATCATTGCAACCACGATCACCTGTGGTACGGTTAGCAAAGGTAAATATAGTGCTGTCTTCCAAGACTTCATTGTGTCTTTTATTACCATCACTTCAGTGTAATCGGTCGCTACGCCTGTCATTAAAAATGCAAAGCTATTACCGGGGGCATTGGCTCGATTCATCAAGTCGGCCGCTATAGGGGTCGAGCCTTCGGAGCATACTTCAATGATTGTTGCTGCGATCAAGGTTGCTCCTAGACCAAGCAGCGTTGGCCCGAAGTAATTTTGGAAGTCCTCCAACGAAACGAAGCCTCTAATCGCTGACGCTAATAGAACACCAAATAACAACCAGCGGATCACCATTCTAGAACCGTTTAAGCCGCGCTTGCCGATATCAAGGGCTAGCGCTTGTGTCCATTCTACCGATGCAAATTTGGATTTAGCTTCACGCCAAAATTGAAAGTCTTCAGGCAAGTCATTCGCAACGCTATTTTGCGGAAGAGAGCCTTTCTGTTCTAGTCGATCAAACAACCAGCCGGTGGTAATTGCCAATACCATCGACAGGGCAATAAACAAGAGGGTCCATGGCAGCCCTATGAGTGCCACCATGATTATCGTCAGTGATAGTGAGTTCCAAGGGCTGGCAATAAGAAATGCCATGACTTGGCCGAGACTGGCACCTTTGCGCCTTAGCTCCATGCCGACCATTAGTATTCCGTGACTACATAAATCGAGTAGTACGCCTGCCAATGTCGCGCGCCACAGACCTTTGACGGTGCCTCCTTTTCCCAGAATCGAGATGATAAATTCCTGGGGTATACGACTTAACACACCGACAAAAGCAATGGCGAGCAGTATGCTCCACCACATAGTGTTTAGCAGTTCTTGAACGCTGTGGGCAATGACACCATACCAGTTGTCATGAGAGGGTTCGCTGAGTGCCAACACATAGAAGATAATTGAAAGCGTTAAGCTCCCCCAGAGTAACCAGTCTCGCTTTTCTGGAGAGTCTTCACAGCAACTGTTAGTTGCGGGCTCGCTCGTTGCCTTACTACTGCTGGAGCAGCATGACGTAGTATGTACGGGCTGTTTTTCTTTGCTGCAACAACTTGAACTACTTTCAGGCTTTTCAGGGTTATTTTTTTCAGAACTAGAGCCGCAGCAGCTTGATTTCGTTTCTTTCATAGCTTTACCCCTCCCTGTGTCGTTAGTTGCTCTGGTGCCTCGCTAAGCTTATCAAGAATAGCGCAGTGAGGGTCATTGTTAGATTGGCATTGGCTAGCGAGGTCTAGCAGGCACTGGTGCATCAGCCTAAGCTCAGCTATTTGCTCTTCAACTAATTTTGCTTTGTCCAAGACGAGGGATTTAACCTCGTGACTTTGTCGGCCTTTATTATTGAAAAGATCAAGCAAGTGGCGACACTCATCAATATTGAAGCCTGTCTTTCGGGCGCGCTGGATAAACTGGAGCTGTTCCAGATCTTGTTCTGAATATTGTCGATAGCCGTTGGCAGAGCGCGAGCTAGGATGAACCAGGTCGATCTCTTCGTAGTAGCGAATGGTTTTAGAATTAAGGCCTGTTAGCTTTGATATCGCGCCGATATTCATCGTGCTACTCCTATATAAATTGATCTAATATGGAATAGCATAAACCTTACAGCTACGGTAAGGTCAATACAAATTTATTGAATTCGAAATTTATGACGAAAGTGGTCAGTGTAGGTGGGTATGACCATAGTCAAAATAACTCAAGTAGACAGAGCCTTCCATGGCTCGCTGGCGGCTTAGGGCTGGTTGGTTTCATGTGAGGAATGGCGTTCTCAGCCTAAGAATGAATAAGCCTCAACCACGACGCCATGCATGAAATTTCTCAAGAAACTGCAATACCTTCTCAGGCGCGTTGGCTTTTTTCCAGTTACCAGCGACAAACTTATTGGTTTCCGCCAGGGTTGGGTAGATATGAATCGTGCCCAGGATCTTATTCAGACCTAAGCCATGCTTCATTGCCGTCACGTATTCAGCAATAATATCCCCGGCATGATGACCGACAATCGTTACCCCAAGAATTTTATCTTTCCCGGGGACGGTTAGCACCTTGATAAAACCATGAGCCTCACCATCGGCAATAGCTCGGTCTAAATCATCAATATCATAACGGCTTACATCATAAGCAATACCTTGTGCTTTGGCTTCCTGTTCGTTGATGCCGACACGGGCCACTTCCGGGTCTGAAAAAGTCGCCCAGGGAATGACGCGATAGTCTGCCTTGAACTTCTTGAATAAACCGAATAAACCGTTCACAGCGGTATACCAGGCTTGGTGAGAGGCCGTGTGCGTGAACTGATAAGGCCCGGCCACATCGCCGCACGCATAGATATTGGGGAAGCGCGTTTGAAGGAATTCGTTCACCTCTATCGTGCCTTTATCCGTTAAGGGGATATTCAATTTATCTAAACCAAAGCCCTCTGTATTCGCTTTACGTCCGACTGCCAATAGCAACACATCATATTCAATTCGCTGTTCAGTGCCGTCAATGTCGGTGCACAACAGAACTTTTTGGCCATTATCAGTAATAAACTCTGTTGGCTGATGGTTTAATCTAAGATCAATGCCTTCCTCAATAAAGCGCTTTTGAACCTCTGCGCTCACGTCTTCATCTTCTCGTGGCATGATGCGGGCAGAGCGGTCCACTTGAATCACCTGCACTCCAAGGCGCTGGAAGCTCTGGGCCATTTCACAGCCGATAGGCCCACCACCGATGATCAGCATGCGGCCTGGTTTCTCTCTAAGTTCCCATATCGTATCGGAAGTCAAATAACCTGTATCTTCAATGCCCTTAATCGCAGGAACAAAAGGCCGCGCTCCCGTGGAGATAACGATGTTACGCGTGGTGATCGTTTCACCATTAACTTTTACTCTAAAAGGGTCAATGATTTCTGCGCTGCCGGTAATGCAGTCAACACCGAGTCCCGTGAATCGCTCGATAGAGTCGTGAGGCTCAATGGTTTTAATAATCGATTGAATGCGTTCCATTACCGCAGGAAAGTCGACCTCGATATTTTCATTTGATAGACCAAATTCCTCAGCACGCTCATGGTACTTTGCCATTTTAGCCGAACGAATGAGTGCTTTACTGGGGACACAACCGGTATTTAAGCAGTCGCCGCCCATTTTATGACGCTCAATAAGAGAGACTTTTGCTTTGGTTGCTGCAGCGATCAATGAAGTAACCAGTCCTGCTGAACCTGCACCGATAACGACCATATTGGTGTCAAATTTAGACGGCTTGTCATAGTTAGCGAAAACCTTTTTAGCTTGTATGCTTTCCATTAACTTCTTGGCCAAAATAGGGAATAGGCCGAGTAGAGCAAAAGCAAACAATAAACCGGGTGATAGGATGCCTGATAGAGAATCAATCTGACCAAGCTGAGTACCGGTATAAACGTAAACAAGGGTGCCTGGGAGCATGCCGAGCTGGCTGATCAAAAAGAATTGGCGAGTCTTGATTGGCGTTAAACCCATCACTAAGTTAATAACGAAAAACGGGAATAAAGGCACAAGGCGTAAGCCAAACAGATAAAACGCGCCTTCTTTTTCAATGCCTGCATTAATTGACTTAAGGGAGTCAGCAAACTTTTTTTGTACACTTTCTTTCAGTAGTGTTCGAGAAACTAGAAAGGCTAGTGTTGCACCGATTGTACTGGCAAAGGACACCAGAATCGTTCCCTGTAACAAACCGAAGATTGCACCGCCTGCAAGTGTCATTACTGCGGCGCCAGGAAAGGAGAGAGCAGTCACAGCAATATAGATCATGACGAATATGCCAGCACTGAGTATTGCATTTTGCGAATGAAAGTCACTGATAGCCTGTTGTTGAGACTTAAAGTAGTCGAGGCTCAAGTACTGGGCAAGGTCGAAGAAAAAAAAGCAGCCAATGAGAATAACGAGCGCGACAATAAGAAGTCTTTTCTTTTTATCCATAAATCTGTATCTACCTTCAAAATGGTGGTTATTTGAATGAAGTCTAATAAGGAGTGCGTTTGTTCAGACTGCAGCTATGTCTTAAGAGTTCAATTTAATAAGTAACTATATGTTAAGAAGGGCTAGTCTACCGAGATATTTACATTGTGTGCAATATAAATATCTCCATCGGGAGATAGCTCCTCAATTGATCTATGTCAGTTGATGGTAACTTTAATTATTTGAAAATGATTCCTATTAAGGTATAATGCTCGCAACTCTAGCAAGTGGTGATCATATGTTGGTTTGTGTTTGTAATGGTATTAGCGATAAAGATATTGATTCTGCTATTCATGAGGGTGCGACAGAATGTAAGGTGATCAGGGACTCGCTAGGTATTGGCAAGTGCTGTGGTCAATGTACCACTTATGCTAAAGACTTAATCAGTGAAAAAATGACCAGTATGCAAAATACTGCGGCTATGCAGCTTGCCTTAGAGGTTCGTGTTTAAGCAGTCTTTCTCCTTTCCTTTCCTTTCCTTTCCCTTCGATTCTATCTAGCCTATCCAGTATCAAACCTTAAAAACTTAATGATAACTATTTAGTTTATTAAGTCTGTGATTATTAAAGCAATTACGTGCCTTTTGAATTTAAAAAGTAATATACTCATCGCACCACACTGATAAAAAAGGGGGCGTGATAATGCAAGGCGACAAACAAGTTATTCAACACCTTAATAAAATCCTGGGCAATGAGCTTATAGCGATTAATCAATACTTTTTGCATGCTCGTATGTTTAAAAACTGGGGCCTCGAAGGCCTAGATAAAAAAGAATATAAAAAATCTATCAAAGATATGAAGCAGGCAGATGAGCTGATTGAGCGCATTCTGTTTTTGGAAGGTATCCCCAACCTGCAAAAGTTAGGCAAATTATTAATAGGCGAGAACACTCAAGAAATGCTGGAGTGCGACCTCAAATTAGAACAAAGCTCCATTGCCGACTTACGCGAAGCGATCGCTTATTGTGAATCAGTATCAGACTACGTCACCCGTGATAAGCTTCGAGAAATTCTTGCAGAAGAAGAGGAGTATCTAGATTGGTTGGAAACTCAGCTTGATCTGATCGATAAAGTGACGATCGAGAACTATATGCAATCAATGATTGAAGATGATTAAGGGGGTGAAATATGAAAGGTTCAGATAAAGTTATAGCAGAATTAAATCACTTGTTAGCGGGTGAGCTAACGGCAATAGACCAATACTTTGTTCACTCTCGAATTTATGAAGATATGGGCTTAGATAAGCTTTATGAACGTTTGGATCATGAGCGTGAAGAAGAGACAGATCACGCAGACCAAATGATCAAACGGATTTTGTTCTTGGAAGGGCATCCAGACTTGGCAACGCGTGAGCCGCTAAATGTCGGTAAAACAGTTTCGGAAATGCTACAGAATGACTTGAATGTAGAATACTCAGTAATTAAAAACCTTAAGGCAGCGATTGCTTTGTGTGAGTCTGAGCAAGATTACGAAACCCGTGCAATGCTGGTTAAGCAGTTAGAAGACTCAGAAGAAGATCATGCTTATTGGCTAGAGAAGCAATTGGGCTTGATTGATAAGATTGGGCTTCAAAATTACTTACAGTCGCAGATGTAAGCTTCGAATAGCATAATGAGTGTAAGTAGGGCCGTCATTTGTGACGGCTTTTTTGTTTGTTTGATATAAACGTTAATCCCCAACTGAATCCAAATACTTTCTTTCTAAAATATCCCTAAATAGGTAGGGGGTATTTCTAATTTTGTCCTATATTTATAGTGCTAAATAAGCAATTCACCCCAAAATAGACAGATTCATTCAAGGAAATGGGCCGACATGACGATAACTAGTCTATAGCTTGCTCACTACACACTATCTAAAAATAACGCGCTTAAAAAATACTTAGGGTGTCTCTATGAAGATCAATATGCCGGTGACTGACAATGAAGTCATGATGGTCGAAGGCCAGACTTTGGTTTCTAAAACTAATCTCAAAGGTATTACGACTTACGTCAACCAAGCATTTATCGCTATTAGTGGTTTTACTGAGCAAGAACTGGTCGGGAAAAATCATAATGTTGTCAGGCACCCTGATATGCCGCCCGAAGCCTTTAAGGATCTTTGGGCAACAATGAAGAAGGGCCAACCCTGGACGGGAATCGTCAAGAACCGTTGTAAGAATGGTGACTTTTATTGGGTGAAGGCGAATGTGACACCTATTTGGGAAAATGGCAATATCACTGAATATATGTCGGTTCGTTCGATTCCCAGTCGTGAAGAGATTGCCGCTGCAGAAGGCGCCTATGTTGCCCTTAAAAATGGCGAAATAGCCTTGGATGGCGGCAATGTCGTTAAGCCAGGCATTACTCAATATCTTCCTAAATTAGGCAATATAAAACTCACTCAGCAGTTTATGTTTCTGGGTGTAGTGTTTCTAATGCTCAGCGCATTGATAGTATTTACGCTTATGCAGCAGAATGACCAAATAGAGTTCTCAAAGCAGGAAATGGTCGGGGTTGAGTATGTTCGACCAATTAGACAGCTGCTCCAATTTATTCCTCAGCATCGAGGGATGACTAACGCGTATCTTAATGGTGATACCTCGTTCGAGGGTAAGATACTTTCAGTTAGACAGAAGATTAATGGCTTATTTGATGAAGCTAAAGCAGTTGATGATCGCTTAGGTGAAAAACTACAAACCTCTAGCCAGTTTAATGCGATACAAAACAAATGGGATAACCTTAAGGGGATGGCTTTTAATCTTGAGGCCAAGAGCAGCTTTACTCGTCATACTGATCTGATCAATGACATATTGAACCTTATAATTCATGCGGGTGATACCTCTAACCTGATACTCGACCCAGAGTTGGGCAGTTTCTACAGTATGGACTTGGTAATTAACAAGATTCCTGCTCTGGTAGAGAATATGGGGCAAGCTCGTGGCCTGGGTTCCGGTGTTATTGCTAATGAAGCAATAAGTCAAAAGCAGTTGATTAAACTAACTGAGCTTAAGGTTGGTATTGACGTTAATTATAAGGGTGTTTTGACCTCATATAAATCAGGTGCTCATGCTGAACAGCGCGTGAAAGATCGTCTGGGGCCTTTAGCTAATGATGTGGAAAGAATTATTGGCGGGTTCATTGCCTCAGTTGATGAGATCCGTGCTGGGGACTTAGAAAATACTTCGTTAAATGCAAAGTCATTCTTCTCAGAAGGCACACGTGGCATTAATAAGGCATTCGAGTTATACGACGAAAGTGCTGACTTGTTAGAAACATTGCTAACTGAGCGCATAGAGGGAATGCAAACCCAGTTCTATATCATTGGTGTTTTAACTATTCTTGCGATTCTAGTGACCTTCATATTGGGCTTCGCTTTATCACGAAACATTCTTCGCTCAATTAATGAATGCCTGGCTAATTTTGGTGAAATCGCGAGCGGTAACTATCGAGAAGATATCCATGTCAGTGGTAATAACGAACTAACTGCATTGATGTGTTCACTTAAGTCTATGCAGATCAAAATGGGCTTTGAAGTAGAGGATGCGATTGCTGTTGCTAATGATGGTAGTCGTATCAAGCAAGCCTTAGACGTTTGTAATACCAATGTAATGTTGGCAGATGATCGAATGAACATCATCTACTTGAATGAGTCTGTTCAAAAGATGTTTAAAGATGCTGAAGCGGACTTACAGAATGACTTGCCAAACTTTGATGCCGATAGTTTGCTGGGTGCGAATGCAGATATCTTCCACAAAGACCCAAGCCATCAGCGTGCGGTGATTGAAAATCTTAAAGATACCCACCAGAGTCGGGTGAAAACAGGTGGTCGTGTGTTTGACCTGATGGCTACCCCGGTTATCAATGAGCAAGGGCAACGTTTAGGTACAGTTATTGAGTGGAACGATATCACTGAAGAGTTGAAACGCACTGAAGAAGAGCGTCGCGTAGCCAATGAAAATGCCCGAATGAAGCAGGCGCTTGATAGTGTTTCTGCAAACGTTATGGTTGCAGATGACCAGCTTAATATTATTTATATGAATGATGCGGTTGTTGATACTTTGCGCAATGCCGAGAAGGATATTCAAGCAGAGCTAAGCAATTTTGCTGTTGATAAGATTATTGGCAGTAATATAGACATATTCCATAAGAATCCAGCGCACCAGCGTGGCATGATAGAACGGATGACTGCTGAATACTCTGCAGATATTGTGGTGGGTGGTCGTAATCTAAACCTTGTTGTTAACCCGATTGTTAATGATGAGGGTGAGCGCATTGGTACGGTCGTAGAGTGGGATGATCAAACTGAAGAGCTAAAACGATTGGCTAAAGAGCGTAGTGTCGCTAATGATAATGCGCGTATCAAGCAAGCCTTGGATAGTGTTTCGGCAAATGTCATGGTGGCCAATGCCGACCGCGATATTATCTACATGAATGATGCAGTGATATCGACCTTGCGAAATGCAGAAAGTGACATTCAAAAAGACCTGGGTAATTTCAACGTCAATACCTTGTTAGGAAGCAGTATTGATGTCTTCCATAAGAACCCCTCACACCAGAAACAATTGTTAGAGAGCCTGACGAGTGAGTATTCGGCAAGTCTGAATATTGGTGGCCGTAATATGGACTTGGTTGTGAACCCTATTACAAACGACGATAACGAACGTATTGGTACGGTTGTTGAGTGGGCTGACCGAACTAACGAAGTCGCTATCGAACAAGAAATCGACCGACTTGTTTTTGCGGCGGCAAATGGTGATCTGTCCAAGCGTCTGGACCCTGAAGGTAAAACAGGCTTCTTTGCTAAGTTAGCAGAAGGTTTGAACCAGACTGTTGGAAGTGCAGACTCCTTCTTAGCTGATGTGGGTGAAGTTCTGTCTGCATTATCAGAGGGTGATTTGACCAAGAC
Source organism: Oleiphilus sp. HI0128 (assembly GCF_001635365.1). NCBI lineage: Bacteria > Pseudomonadati > Pseudomonadota > Gammaproteobacteria > Oceanospirillales > Oleiphilaceae > Oleiphilus > Oleiphilus sp. HI0128. The sequence continues at coordinate 14,059 of NZ_LWGG01001504.1, forward strand.
AATTAGCAGTGAATACCGAGGATCTTTCGGTAAGGTTAAGACAGATGTGAATGCGACGGTGACCAAACTTACCGAGATCATTACGCAGATTCGTGAATCCACGTCGATGGTTCACGAAGCCGCGAACGAAATATCGCAAGGTAACGCTGATCTAAGTGCGCGCACAGAGTCTCAGGCGAGTTCTCTTGAAGAAACTGCAGCGAGCATGGAAGAGATTACCAGCACGGTTAAAGAAAGTGCCGGGAATGCTTCACAGGCAAATACAGTCACTAGCGACGCTAAATTGAAAGCGGTTGCAGGTGGTGAGGTTGTTCATGGCGCAGTGGGAGCAATGAAAGAAATACTCGCTTCGAGTCATAAGATTAACGACATTATTGGTGTCATTGATGAGATTGCGTTCCAGACTAACTTGCTAGCGCTTAACGCAGCCGTTGAGGCCGCTAGAGCGGGTGAGCATGGTCGAGGATTTGCAGTGGTGGCAGGTGAGGTTAGAACCTTATCTCAACGTTCTGCGACGGCAGCGAAAGAGATCAAAGACCTGATTCGTGAAAGCGTCAATAAGGTTGAAACGGGCTCTCAGCTTGTAAATGATTCTGGCCAGACACTTGCGGATATCGTGAAGTCAGTTGAAGAGGTTGCTGTAAGAGTAGAAGAAATTGCCACGGCAGCAGCCGAGCAGAATGATGGTATTGGGCAGATTAACCAAGCAGTCATGCAAATGGATGATATGACCCAGCAAAACGCAGCCTTGGTTGAAGAGGCAAGTGCCTCTAGTGAGGCTTTGAGTGAGCAAGCATCAGCCTTGAATCAGATGGTTAGCTTCTTCAGAGTGGGGAATCACCAGGCCGCAATATTTAGCGCGCCTGCTTCAGCACCTACATCAGCGCCTGCACCGACTCCTTCTGTCAGCCAAGCTCCACAGCAAACGACTTCGGTGCCGATGGATACCGGTATTGCTCCGACAGAAGATCAGGTGATCAAATACAGTGGTGATAACTCAAACGATGATGATGACTGGGAAGACTTCTAGCGCATAGTCTAAAGGGAATGCAAAGGCCGATCAGTGATCCACTGCTCGGCCTTTTTTTTAGCGGGGGAGTACTTGATTCAAGCAGTGCATTACTCATGTAGGTAGATCCTTCCACGGCTTGCACGAGGGCTAGCACGGGGTTGACCAGCGAGGGGTGGAACCCTCTGCCTACGGGCACGAGGTAAGTCGACTTCTGTAGGCAGATCCTTCGGCCGCGCTGGCTTCACTAATAACTCAAAACTATGAACACAGAATTACTATGACAAAACAATTTAATGGGGTGTCGAATTTAGGCGTAGACTAATAGGTGAATAGCTTAGCGCTTCTCACCCGGAAGCGAGGAGGTGGTAAATGTACACTTCAAGCAGAAAGAGAACTGTAAGCAAAAATATTGGCAAAAAACGAAAAGTCATGGCGGGCAAAGTAGGGTATGACCTTAGCTTGGATCGTCGGGTCGGTAGTCGAAGAGACAGCTTGATGCCCAGTCTAGAAAGTCTAGGACCTTTTGATAGGCGTCATACCGATGACAGAAGAATGGATAAGCGCCCCTTGAGTGATTTTCCTTACTTGCCAGAAGTGATAATTTAGTAAAATAAAGTATTGGTACAATGGCTAAATAGCCAGTAGAGACTCTGTTTAGAGCTACATAGAAAGCAAAAAGCCCGGTCAATGACCGGGCTTTTTTATGATTAAGACCAAGTCTTAATCCATCTTATCCAACGATTTTAACCGGCACGGCCAAATCTTCAGCTGGTGGAGCGAAAGAAGTCAGGTTAATACCTTCAACAGCTTCTTTGTACTCTTCCAATGATGGGAATCGGCCAAGAATAGTTGATAGTACAACCATTGGCGTAGAACCTAGTAGAGACTCACCTTTCTTCTCAGCGGTATCTTCTACAACACGGCCTTGGAATAGACGGGTAGAAGTAGCTAGAACAGTATCACCTGCTTCAGCTTTTTCCTGGTTACCCATACATAAGTTACATCCAGGGCGCTCTAGGTACAGAATGTTTTCGTACTTAGTACGTGCTGCTTCTTTTGGATGCTCATCATCAAAAGTGAAACCAGCATACTTAGATAGAATATCCCAATCGCCTTCAGCTTTTAGCTCATCAACGATGTTGTACGTTGGTGGCGCAACAACTAGTGGTGCGTTGAAGGTGATAGGACCTTTCTTCTCTAGGTTACGAAGCATTGCAGCGATGATTTGCATATCGCCTTTGTGAACCATACAAGAACCAACGAAGCCTAGGTCAACCTGACGGCCATCGTAGTAAGAAGTAGGGCGGATCACGTCGTGCGTGTAACGCTTAGAAACGTCTTCGTTGTTTACGTCTGGGTCAGCGATCATTGGCTCTTCAATCGCGTCTAGATCAACAACCAACTCAGCGAAGTACTTAGCGTTGTCATCAGGAGCAAGCGCAGGCGCTTCACCAGATTTAACTTCAGCAATACGCTTGTCAGCAAGATCGATAAGACCTTGAAGCATGCCCGCTTCGTTTTCCATGCCCTTGTCGATCATGATCTGGATACGAGACTTAGCTAACTCTAGAGAGCTGATTAGTGTTTCGTCAGTAGAGATACAGATAGAAGCTTTCGCTTTCATTTCTGCAGTCCAGTCAGTGAAGGTGAACGCTTGGTCAGCCAGTAGAGTACCGATTTGTACTTCGATTACGCGGCCCTGGAAAACGTTTTCGCCAAACTTGTTAAGCATTTGAGCTTGAGTGGCGTGTACGATGTCACGGAAGTCCATGTGAGACTTCATGTTGCCTTTAAAGGTAACTTTTACAGACTCAGGGATTGGCATTGCACATTCGCCAGTAGCAAGTGCGATTGCAACCGTACCAGAGTCAGCACCAAACGCTACGCCCTTAGACATACGAGTGTGAGAGTCACCACCAATGATGATTGCACGGTCATCAACTGTGATGTCGTTCAATACTTTGTGAATTACGTCAGTCATTGAGTGGTAAACGCCTTTCGGATCACGTGCAGTGATTACGCCGAATGCGTTCATGAATGCCATTAGCTTAGGCGTGTTAGCCTTCGCTTTGTTGTCCCATACAGAAGCTGTGTGACAACCCGATTGGAAAGCACCATCAACACTTGGAGAAATAGTCGAAGCAGCCATTGCTTCTAGTTCCTGGCAAGTCATAGGGCCAGTTGTATCCTGAGAACCTACGATGTTCACTTTAACGCGAACGTCAGAACCTGTGTGTAGAGGTGTTGCAGACTTAACACCTACAGCATTACGGTTGAAGATTTTTTCAACAGCTGTCAGGCCTTGGCCTTCGTTAGAGATTTCTTTAGACGCTGCGTAAACTTCAGGAGCATCAACACCTAGTGTTTCAGCTGCGAAAGTTTGGATTTTCTTACCGAAGGTTACCGCGTAAGAACCGCCAGCTTTCATGAATTCAACTTTCTGAGGCGTGAAAGCGTCAGATACGTCAGATAATTCTTCGCTACCGTTGTAAAGCTTCTTAGCTTTCGTATCGATAGTTAGAACAGTGCCTGTTGCAACAGAATATGCTTCTTCTAGTACCGGGTCGCCATTTTCGTCTTTAACAACATCTCCATTTGCATCAGTTTTCTTAACCCAGTTTTTAAGGTCAAGACCAATGCCGCCAGTTACACCAACAGTTGTTAGGAAGATCGGTGCGATACCGTTAGTACCAGCAACAACAGGACGGTTGTTGATAAACGGGATGTATGGAGAAGTCTTTTCACCTGCCCAAAGTGCAACGTTGTTAACACCAGACATACGTGAAGAACCAACACCCATAGTGCCTTTCTCAGCGATTAGCATCACTTTAGCGTTAGGGTGCTTTTTACCTAGTTCAACGATTTCTTGCTGAGCTTCAGGTGTGATCATGCACTGGCCGTGCAATTCACGGTCTGCACGAGAGTGAGACTGGTTACCAGGAGAAAGAAGGTCAGTAGAGATGTCACCTTCAGCTGCGATGTAAGTCACAACGTCGATTTTCTCAGGAATGTCGTCAAGCTTCGTGAAGAACTCTGCTTTAGCGTAGCTCTCTAGAATGTCTTTAGCGATGGCATTGCCAGCTTTGAAAGCATCAGCCAAACGAGCTGTATCAGCTTCGTATAGGAATACTTGAGTTTTTAGAACTTCGCCAGCCGCTGCAGCTTGTGCGTCGTCAGAAAGAGCGATGTCTAGAAGTGCTTCAACAGAAGGGCCACCTTTCATGTGAGAAAGTTGCTCAAGAGCGAACTCAGGCGAGATCTCAGCAACAGTTTCATTACCTAGAACGATGTCTTTTAGGAATGCTGCTTTAACGCCTGCCGCAGGAGTTGTACCTGGAAGCGTGTTGTAGATAAAGAAGTTTAAAGACGCTTCGCGGTGCTCGTTACCCGTGTCTTTAATTTGAGCGATGATCTCTGATAACAAATCTGCGCTATCAATTGGCTTAGGGTTCAAACCTAGGTCCTTTTTACGAACCTCAATTTCTTCTAGGTATTCTGAATACAAACTCATACGAATCTCTCACTCAAAGTTTTAGTAATGACTATCAAAAAACTACTTAATACGCCATTGGATGCAAGTAGTTTCATCGGTGTCCAACGGAGCATGGCTTTCCAGTGAACTGATCAGGTGTTCCTGTTTATTCACTATGCAAGCTCCCCATTGGGCGCTTATTCTCAGCAGTGCGTCTGCTTAAATTTAGTGTGGAATGTGTCCACAGCTATCTTTCCCTTATTATGGCCCGCTCTTGTGACTTTTTGATTTCTAAGGTTCACTTTAGCTTAGGCTGGTGGTCAGATGTCTTTATTGCTAGATCTTAGCCTCTAGATCGAAATCTATTGAGTTTAGACCACCCTTATATTTTCGCGCACATATTGTATGGGATTTCCCCGCAAAAGTTAATAATTACTCAGGCTTATGAATGTTATTTTCGGTATAGGTTTTGTGAATGTGTTTGTTTGTCGTTAAGCTCTACACTCATTTATACCATGATTTGATAAATACAATGCGAAGAGGTAGTAATGAGCGAAGTGTTTGAGCAGTGTCAGGTTTCGATAGATACGCCAGTAGCCTGGGGTGAAATGGATGCCTTTCAGCACGTTAATAATGTCGTCTATTTTAAATACTTCGAAAGTGCGCGAATTGCCTATTTTGACCGACAGGGTAATAATGAAGAAATGAAACGCTCTGGTATTGGCCCAATACTGGCCTCTACTCAGTGCCGCTATAAAGCGCCTTTAAGCTACCCTGACAATATCTCCGTGGCAACGCGAGTGTGCGAAATTTCAGAAGATCGCTTTACCATGAAGTACTACGTTATGAGCCATAATACTGGCAGAATTGCGGCAGAAGGTGAGGGAATAATCGTTTTTTACGATTATAACAATAACTGTAAACATGCCATTCCTGAAGAGATCAAAAACAGAATTGTTGCACTCGACGGACTATAGGTATTAGCGTTTTAGTTTACTTTGTCTAAATTGTTTTGGTGTTTGACCGCAGAGCTTTTTAAAAAGCGTTCTGAAATACTGAATATCCTGATAGCCAACGTTACCTGCGATGGCCTCTATATTTTGACTCCCTGTTTGAAGCAGATGCTTTGCTTTCTCTATGCGAAGCTTTTGTAAATAGCTAGATGGCGTTTCATCGGTAGCGGTTTTAAAGCGCCGCACCTGGTTTCGGCTGCTCATGTTAAAGCGGTTTGCTAGCTCTTCGATACTATCGAAGCTATCCAAATGATCTTCCATCCAGTTTTGAATACCAATAATGTGTTCATCACTGTGTTCTTTCAAAGCTTGTATACCGGCAAACCTTAGCTGCGATCTCTCAGACAAATCAATCATCAGTAATCTGGAGCAAGCTTCGGCGAGCGAGCGACTAAAAAACGTTTCAATTAAATAAAGGCAGAGGTCTTGAAATGCGTAGGCGCCGCCTGAGCAGAATAATGTTCCATCATGAGTCAGCATGCTATCAATCTGTAAATCAACAAGCGGGAATTGTTGTCGAAACTGGGAGGCATACTTCCAGTGTGTGGTTGCGCGACGCTGATCAAGCAAACCTGTCGCCGCCACAAGAAATGCGCCGGTACATACTGACGCCACTGCGCCTCTTTTTCGCTGGCTGTCTACTAGCCACTGAATTAGCGCGTCATCAAAATCAAAGCCATTAGTCGGGACAGGGCCGAGGGGCGCGATGATGACCAAGTCATAATGCTTCTGACCAATGTCTTCTGTAGGGCTAATACGAATAGGTGTACTACTATTAATACTTGAATGAGACGGGCCCACTAGGCTTGTTGTTAACTGAATATCGTTTGCAAGCAACTGTGAACACACAGAAAAAATATCCCACAGCCCAGCGACTGAAGAAACAGGGGAGCTAGGGTGAACATAAATCCCAATGCAAAAGGTATTCTTTTTATTTGTCTTATTAGTCGTTTAATAATGTCATATCAGTCATCTTACAAGTAGTCTAAGTGCTCGCTATCATTATGTAAATGATATGAATTGAGCAGGAGAGCAGAAATGAATCAACAGCAAGAATTATTAGAACGCTTTTACACGGCTTTTCAAAAGCTTGATTGGGAAACAATGACTTCATGCTACCACCCACAGGCGACCTTCAAAGACCCGGCTTTTACCTTATCGGGAGCAGAAGTAGGGCTTATGTGGAAAATGCTCTGCACGCGCGCAAAAGACTTCGACCTTAGTTTTAATGTGGCTAAGGTGAACGACACACAAGGTGAAGTGAACTGGGAAGCAAATTACTTGTTTTCTAAAACGGGTCGAAAGGTAAATAATAAGATTAAGGCAAACATTACCTTTAAAGATGGATTGATTTACCAGCATCACGATGACTTCAACTTTTGGCGTTGGTCTCGTCAGGCGATCGGGCTTCCTGCATACTTGTTAGGCTGGTCTAGTACCTTTCAAAATGCAGTATCAAAACAGGCAATGGCGCAATTATCCCAGTTTGAAAGTTAGATCAATGTAACGCTAGCCACTATTTTTGAAAAACGAATCATTTACGTGCCTGATGTATAACACCAAAGCACTTTCTGCTTCTTGTCGAGAGTGGAAGGGGCCTTCCTCGGTCATTTCTCGCGTCGTGAAAAACCAGGAATCATTAACATGAGTAAAACGATTGCTGCGGAACCAGCTTTTATCACCTTCACCGGAACGAACTGTCATGAGCTTTCTCCTTAACTACGTACCTCATCGTATTAGCAACAGGTACTAAGGGTGATCGTCATAATAAAAAAGAAATAGAATGTAGGCGGCAATAGGTCTGCCTATAGACCGGGGTCTAATACTATCTAATTGTAGTGTTTGTATGAAATGTAGCCAGGAAAATGCGGTTTATATTGCATTTATTCACATAGCAGAGCTGGTTTGAAATATGGCGCATAAAGCTTAGTTCGAAAGGTATTAATTAATAGAATTAAGTGCTTAGCTAAAAGGTTTTCAGGAGCCTAAGTTATATAGCGCGTTCTCTACCGCACTTCCAGCATAATTCAAACGCGGGAGCATTATCTTCAGAGCAATGCTCACAAAACCATGAAGTCGCTTTGGGGTCGCCGTGTACCGCTTCTTCAATGATTTTTTCTGCTTGCTCATAATCCCTTTCTTTCGAGACCCAAAGCTCAGCCCACACCTCTGTCGGAGGTGTTTCACCCGCTGTCGATGTCAGGCCATCATTCCGAACTTCGCAATTGATATTATGATTACCCAGGATGTTGCGAAGGTTGAAGACTAATAATGAGTTTGAATGCGAAAAAATGCGTTTCATCAAACATGTACTCAGCTTATTTCTTGATTAAAGATATCAATAATGACGCTTCTCATCCATTGGTGTGCTTTATCCTGGCTGTAATTGCTGTGCCAGTATAAATGCCAATCTACATCAGGTAATTCAAAGGGCAAGTCGTAGATCGCTAGTTTGTGATCTTTCGCCAGGGTTTCAGGGATTGTTAGCAGCATATTGGTCTGTGCCGCGATTGGTGGAGCAGCCCTAGAGTGCTGGACTCGTAAGCGAATATCCCGTTGTAGGCCCTGTCGATTCAAGTGCAGGTCAATATAGCCCTGACCCCGTCGGCGGCTGGATATATGAATGTGCGGCGAAGAAAGGTATTGCTCGAGTGTTAGGCTTTTACCGTCTAGCGATGGGTGATCGTGGCTAGCGACACAGACAAAACGGTCTTGGGCGAGAGACTCATTCACAAGTTGTGGATCGTTAACCAAAGGAACGTCGAGCGCAAAATCTAACTGCCCCGTGGCAAACTCTCTCGATAGTTCTGAACGTGCGACAGGAAAGCTCTCAATTGAAATGCCGGGTGCATGTTCTTGCAAATAAGACATCAATATTGGCAGCAGGTAAGACTCAGAGGTGTCGTTCATCGCGAACGAGAACTTCTTATCAGAGGTTTCCGGATTAAAGTCATCATGCTCGGTGATGCTGCTCTCCAGCCCGGCCAGGGCCGCACGTACTCTGGATATTATGTTGTCAGCCAATGGTGTAGGTACCATGTGACCTGATTGTCTTACAAATAGTGGGTCATCAAAAACACGGCGTAGACGACTTAGCGAGTTACTGACAGCGGGTTGAGTGATATGAAGGGACTCAGCAGCCTTAGTCAGATTTCGTTCTCGGTAAATTACATCAAAAACAATGAACAGGTTTAGGTCAATTTTTTGAAGCTGCATAGATTATTAAACTCAAACAAGAAGTTGTTGTTCAGGCATGTATTTAAGCAGCTATAGGTGATGATGTCACTAAAGCACCTTCAGGCTAAATTAGCCTGAAGGTGCGAATCAATCTAGCTAGCACTTTAAGGCGCGCAGCTGTCGCCTCTTGTCCCATTAACGTAGTTCCAGCAGTAAAGTAGTGTACCATCTTCGTTCCATCGTTTTAGCGTGCCATGGTAACTGCCATTCGCGAAGTGCGCTTCAAATTCCTTATTCCCATTTTCATACCAATCGCTTGAGAGGCCGTGTTTCTCGCCATCAGCATAATAGTCTTCGGATTCTTTTTGACCACTTGCATACCAACTTGTCTGGGCTCCGCAGTATTCGCCGTTGTAAGTATAATTTTGTGACATTCTGATGCCATTGTCATACCAGGCTTCGGACAGACCATGAGAATTTCCCTCCTTATAATAGCCTTGAGAAGAGATCTGCCCATTTTCATGCCAATATCGACTTAATCCATGCAGCTGGGCATTGACGTAGAACTGCTCTCGGTCAAGTATTCCCGGGTCTTCATAGTAGTTTGCGCCATGACCGTATGAGCAAGAAGTATACGAGTTGGGATCACTTTCATTGGCCATCGTAATAGCCTGATTAAAAGTATTCGAGCTGCCGAGTTCGATATCGTAGGTGGATGGGCAACTAGGGCTATTGGATTGAGGAATATCAGCAATAGGGCAGGTCGAATGGGTAAATTCAGATTCTTCTGATGCATAGTCCTGGCCATCAACCCTTTGTATTACATAAGCGGTCACCGTGGTGCCATCAGAAACCGAAATCGGTGCCGAGTAGTTGTATTCTGGCGCTGAACCATTCAACACATAGCGGATATCTGGTAGGCCTTGTGCTTGAGTCATTGCTAGTTCTAATTGACCAAACTCATTCATACCGTTGGATATAAATTCTACTTTTTCCGGGATAAACGTAAGCGCTACTTCGTTACTTCGAATACCTTCGGTATTTTCGATATAAACGCTAATTGGACCCACCTCCATATTTTCGTGCGAAGGTAATCTTAACGCTAAGCTTCCCTGAGACAGAGAATGAATTGCAGCGTGGACAATGCTACCCGTATGCGTCCTGAAGTAGACGGTGTAGTCGTCGATGTTAGTTGTCATGCCTGAAACACTTAAGATCAGCTCATCGTTACCTTGAACCCGTTCTTGGTCGATTGAAGTAATAACCATAGCGCCCACTTGAATCGTAAAACTGGCTTGATCACTTACAGGTGGAACGGTAATTTCATAGACATTGTTCATGCCTATTAGATTGCGACTGGTATAGATATGATCAATTGAAACTTCAATTGTATCGACGTTGCTGTCGGCATTTAGCCATTGACCGAATACTTCGAATTTAATTTCCGTTCCTGGGTCGTTGGTGTTCAGCGCATTAGAAGGATAAAACTTGGCGCTATCAACAAGTTCACCTTCACCGTTCTTAGCGCTTAGAACGATTTCCGGAATATGTCGGCCATCTACATGATCTAGTGTTTTTAAGCCAAAGCCGCTTAGGGTGACTTCTTCTGTTTCAATAACACCACCATCACGACGGCTAATGGCTAAAGGCGTCATGCTAAGCAGATCAATCGGGAAATTAACAGTCGCCGAAACGGTGCTTGGAATATGCCTCGCATCATTTACTACGGCAAGCATATCTGCAGCCCAAATGGCAATGGTTGCCTTGAGCGATATCAGTGTGAGCCCCATTTTCGCAAACTGTTCTGAATTAACTTGCAATGCTGCGTTAGCTGTTAAGCTAAGAACTTCATTTATTACCGGGTTTGGCCAAGATCCCGCAATAGGGTTTGTAGGATTTAGCCCCGATGTCATTTCGTCGAAGACAATACCTAAGGCTTCAAGAAGCTCCCATTGATATAGGGCGGGTGCGGCTTTATCAAACAAGCCAGAATTATAGAGCACGCCAAAAACAGGTTGGATAGCAACGTCCTTAACGCTAAACACCGTATTGATGCTTGGAAGGAGTACCTTCGAATATATCGTTCTTAGTTGAAGTGCAAAGGTGGTACTTTCGGTGTAGCCATCGAACTCGATGTCTGTAATTCCTGCGGTGACAAAATCTACCACCACATCGCGATGCTCAACTTCGAAGGATTGTTCATTAGATTGATAGGCACCCCAGAATCCTTGCTGCGGATCGAGCAAGTGTTCATCAAAAGCTTTACTAATAATGCCTACGTGTAAGTCTGCACTATACCATTCCCCACCGGACACCAGATCAAAAATCCTGGGGCGAACATAGAGGCTCGTATCATTGTCCAGGGTTATGTACGAGGCAATACGATTGTTTTCTTTTTCTGGTTTAACAGACAAGCCCAGCAGAGTATGGGCTGGGTCGTCATAGACTACGTGCAGATCCATATCGCTTGGGCCATCGTAAGAAGTCGAGCGATAGTTTGTGTTTGTGTTTGTGTTTGTGTTTGTGTTTGTGCTTGTGCTTGTGCGTGAGATGGCCAGTTCAATATCCTGCGTTGGCATTAAGGCTTTAAGGGCATCCAGACTGCTCTGCACTGCGCCAAGATAGATCTCGTCATAGACATTGTTCAAATTGTGGAGGTGCAAAGTATAAGGGTCCGCTTCGATCATTGTTTCAAATTTATCAATAAACGCTAGGGAGTTGTTTCTAACGCTTTGTTTGACTTCGCTTGCGCTTCCTGCGTTTAGTAAAAGCTCCTGAGGGATTGCTTGCATGACCAGGGAGATTGCGGTTCCTTCGCTGTCGATACGAGTATTTTCCTCTCCGGGTAATAGGGTAGAAAGCATGTAGACGCTTGGCCATTCATCACTTTCTCTTTGCGGAAGCATTAGATACGCATTGGCTGGTGATTCGCCTAGAGTAGGGAGTGACACTCTTTGTTTAGAGTCAACAGGGTATGAGGCGTCATCAACTTCTATTGAGAGCTTATCTTCTTGAAGAGTTGAGCTCTCAGGCAACTCAATGACCCCGGAGATATCTGTTTCATCTCCTGGTGTTGTACCTGAAGAGTTACTTGAGCCGCCATTACAGCCTGCAATCGATAGGCTTAGTGCTAAGGCTAAGAAAA
>NZ_LWGG01001505.1:0-1106 GCF_001635365.1 Oleiphilus sp. HI0128
CAACTAAACGCTCGAAAAATTCCCACATACGCTCGCCACGTAAAGTAACTTTACAGCCGATCGGATAACCTTCACGAACTTTAAAGCCAGCTACTGACTTACGAGCTTTTGTAGTCACTGGCTTTTGGCCAGCTAATTTCTCAAGATCAGCGATTGCGTTCTCTAGCATTTTTTTGTCTGCTAGCGCTTCGCCAACACCCATATTAAGGGTAATTTTCTCAATTTTCGGTACTTGCATTATGCTCTTGTAATCGAACTCTTTTTGCAGTGCAGGTACCACTTCGCTTTTATAAACTTCTTTCATATTTGCCATGGTTTATTACCTGCCTACTTATCTACGAGCTCGTCGTTAGATTTGAATACACGTACCTTCTTGCCATCTTCAAGGACTTTGAAGCCTACACGGTCTGCTTTGTTGGTTGTTGGATTAAAAATCGCAACATTAGAAGCCTGAATTGGCGCTTCTTTCTCAACAATGCCACCTGGCGTACCCAGCATTGGGTTAGGCTTAGTGTGGCGCTTAATCATGTTGATTCCAGAAACGACCAAACGGCCATCCTTCATCACACGATTAACTTTACCACGCTTACCGTTGTCCTTGCCTGCTATGACAATCACTTCATCGTCACGTTTGATCTTTTTCATAACCGGCCTCTCGTCCTTAAAGCACTTCAGGTGCTAAAGAAATAATTTTCATGTACTTATCGCCGCGCAACTCACGAGTTACAGGACCAAAAATACGAGTTCCAATCGGTGCATCACTAGCGTTTAACAACACAGCAGCGTTACCATCGAATTTAATTAAAGAGCCATCTGGGCGACGTACACCACTACGCGTACGCACTACCACAGCACTCATGACATCGCCTTTTTTGACTTTGCCGCGAGGTATAGCTTCTTTTACAGTGACTTTAATTACATCACCAATTCGTGCATAACGACGATGTGAACCACCCAGCACTTTAATACACATTACTCGACGCGCACCGCTGTTATCGGCCACATCTAGCATACTTTCCGTCTGAATCATCGTTGTTCTCCAAACCTTACCAGGGGTTAAACGTTAGATGCTTTTTCATCGATGTTTAGTAACGTGAAAGACTTTG
>NZ_LWGG01001506.1:0-639 GCF_001635365.1 Oleiphilus sp. HI0128
CGTGCTATGCATCGTAAAGAGACTTTGCATCAGGATATTAAACCAGAAAATATAATGGTCGATGACGAGGGTAAGGTAACGATTATAGATTTTGGTTCCTGCTTTATTGCGGGTGTTGCTGAAATAGAATCACCCTTTGAACGTGAGCAAGTACTGGGAACTGACACCTATGGTGCGCCAGAGTATAAGCTGGGACGAAAAGCTTCTTTAAAGTCCGACATGTTTTCAATTGCTGTTGTTCTCTACGAAATGCTGACGGGACAACAGCCTTATGGCGAAAAATTTGAGACCAGTCAGTCTACCAATGAATTTTATCGACTAAAATATCAGCCAGCTCGAGAGTTTAACCCAATGGTTCCCGAATGGATGGATGGTGCGATCGAAAAAGCTTTACAGATTTCTACAGAACTTCGATATGATGCCTTGTCAGAATTTATTTATGATCTCGAACATCCTAATTCGGAGTTTATGGATAAGGCCCATATACCACTTGCAAAAAGAAATCCGCTGCGGTTTTGGCAAAGCATCACTGCAATCATGTTTGTTGTAGAATTGGCCACACTCTGGCTTTGGCTGGGGTAATGCTTTTTAGGCATCCTTTGCCCGCATTTTTATAGAATTAATACGATTGATATGGAA
>NZ_LWGG01001507.1:0-1072 GCF_001635365.1 Oleiphilus sp. HI0128
TCAAGCGCACAAAAGACGGCATTCCAGCTGTTGTTGAGCGTATCGAGCACGATCCAAATCGTTCAGCGCACATCGCATTGCTGAAATATATGGATGGCGAGCGTCGTTACATTATTGCTCCTAAAGGTGTTGAAGTCGGTCAAGAGATTCGTTCGGGTGAAGATGCTCCTATTAAAGTAGGCAGTACCTTACCTATTCGAAATATTCCTGTGGGTAGTGTTATCCACTGTGTTGAATTGAAGCCTGGTAAAGGCGCTCAAATCGCTCGTAGTGCAGGTACTTCTGCGCAGCTAGTAGCAAGAGAAGGTGCTTATGCAACTCTTCGTTTGCGTTCTGGTGAAATGCGTAAGGTTCTTGTTGAATGTCGAGCTACTTTGGGTGAGGTTTCAAACAGTGAGCACAGCCTACGGCAATTAGGTAAAGCGGGTGCATCACGTTGGCGCGGTATTCGACCAACGGTGCGTGGTGTTGTTATGAACCCAGTTGACCACCCACATGGTGGTGGTGAAGGGCGAACCTCTGGTGGTCGTCACCCTGTTACTCCTTGGGGTGTACCTACTAAAGGCTATAAAACTCGCAAGAACAAACGCACTGACAAGATGATAGTACGTCGTCGGTCGGCTAAGTAATTAACTAAGAGGGTTACGCTGTGCCACGTTCTTTGAAAAAAGGTCCATTTATAGACCTTCATTTATTGAAGAAAGTAGAAACGGCTCTGGAAAAAGGTGACAAGAAACCAATTAAGACTTGGTCTCGTCGTTCAACTGTTTTTCCTGAGATGGTAGGCCTGACTATTGCGGTTCATAACGGACGTCAACACGTTCCTGTTTATGTAACCGAAGATATGGTTGGTCATAAATTAGGTGAATTTGCTGCAACGCGTACTTATCGGGGTCATGATGCCGATAAGAAAGCGAAGCGATAATTCTGAGAGGATATTGAGATGGAAGTAGCTGCAAAGCATAGAGGTGCTCGTCTATCTGCTCAGAAGGCACGTTTGGTAGCAGATCAGATCCGAGGAAAGGGTGTAGAAGAGGCGTTGGAAGTTTTAACTTTCAGCACTAAGAAAGCT
>NZ_LWGG01001508.1:0-772 GCF_001635365.1 Oleiphilus sp. HI0128
TTTCAGCGGTCTTTAACACACCAGTGCCATCACATACAGGGCAAGGCTCACACAAGGTTTGCCCCAAGCTTTCAGTGGTACGCTTACGTGTCATTTCAACCAGGCCAAGCTCTGAAACGCAACTTACCGTTGTACGTGCATGGTCTCGCTCAAGCATTTTCTCTAACATTCGTAGAACCTGGCGCTTATGTTCCTCATCCTCCATATCGATGAAGTCGAGAATGATAATCCCGCCAAGATTTCTTAAGCGCAATTGCCTACCAATGGTCCTTGCAGCTTCGAGATTGGTCTTGAATATGGTCTCTTCAAGATTACGATGCCCGACAAAACCGCCGGTATTCACATCAATCGTGGTCATAGCTTCGGTTTGATCAATGATTAGATAGCCACCAGACTTAAGTTGAACCTTTTTTCCCAGCGCCTTCTGAATTTCATCATCAACATTATATAAATCGAATACAGGTCGTTCACCTGGGTAATACTCAAGCCGCTTACTAACATCAATGAGAAAGTTTTCGGAGAACTCCTTTACAATCCCATAACTTTCTTTTGAATCGATTCTAATTTTCTCGGTTTGAGGCTTTACCAGATCTCTTATCGCACGTGTAAACAGCGGCAAATCCTGATAGACAACAGATGGAATTGCGTTCTCTTTGATTCGCTGCTTTAGTTTTTTCCAAAGGCGCTCCAGGAACTTTATATCTGCCGTAAACTCATCTTCTCCTGCACCTTCGGCCGCAGTACGCACAATAAAGCCCGAGCCTGCCTCTTC
>NZ_LWGG01001509.1:0-786 GCF_001635365.1 Oleiphilus sp. HI0128
GATGTTCGTAGATGATGGCGAACACAGTGTTAACAATGCTTCTTTAGGTGGTTTTTTAAACCTGTCCGGTTTTAACGAGCGAGACCTGAGCGGGCCGCATAAGGCCTTTATGGCATTGATTTATCAATACGACTTACGTGGAGGCTTTATTAGAAAAACAGGTTTGCCCTTATACGTAGGACTTAGCGCAGAAGCTGGGAATGTGTGGAGACAGGATGAGAAAGTCGACCTCGAAGAGCTTATTTATGGTGGTAGTATCTATCTAGGCACCGACACCATAATGGGCCCAGTTGCTTTGGGCTACGGTGCCAATGATCATGGTGCCAGCTCGGTATACTTTTACCTGGGTTACGAGCTGTAAGTTTGCCGCTAAGAGAAGTATTCCACTATCCAGGTATAGAGTAGGTCGACGCTTATATCTGCCAGCTTGATTTGCTGAAATGCATCATCAGGGTCCTTATCTCGGTAAGCGAACTGATACATAAGCTGTTCGGGCTGTTCATCATGCAGAATCAAGATGATTCGTTTACCACTTTTCAGACAATCAATTGTCATGACGTCGGCCGGAATCCCGTTAGCTCGCATATTTTTGCTGACACCGACAACCGGATTAATGTTGGCGTGCTCTTGCTGGATTTTTACGTGAGTGTCGGTGGCCAGGTCGGAGAGAATGGATAAGGGGGTTGTGCTCACGAAGGCTCCTCGTCATGTTTGCTGTGGCTGGTTTGATGAATCATCTCTGCAGGTCTAAATAGCTGTTCTAATAAATAGCTTTTGAAAGACTCT
>NZ_LWGG01001510.1:0-1063 GCF_001635365.1 Oleiphilus sp. HI0128
GACACCGAGCGGAGTATTCTTCAGTGTTCCGGTTGGGAGTGTTGAATTCAACCTGGAACAATCATTTCATGGTACGCCTCGCCGCCGAGTTGAGTATATTGATAGAGGTGTGGGCTTGTTTTAGTTCGATTGACCTTACAGTATTGATTAAGTGCTAGTCATGCATGAAAGCATGACATTCCGAAGCGTTTGTATATGCGGATCAATCAGGCTTAGCTCCGTATTAGCAAAACCCAGTACAAGGCCTTGCTCCTCGGCTCGATCGAGGTAATAAGTGGATAAGGGGCTGGCAGAGAGGTTATGCTCCCTCATCGCTTCAACAACCTTCATATCTGATAGCCCGGCCTGGCAAAGTTGCGGATTAAAAATCAATACTATGTGCATGCCCGCGCCGGTGCACTCGGGCTTTGCGAGATTTTCCAGGTGCTGTTCGCAAGCCGCGATGATCGTTTTGAATTTCTCGTGATAGAGCCCTCTCATTTTTCTCAGGTGCCTGATAAAGTGCCCTTCTGCAATAAACTCAGCGACAGTTTCCTGCTCAACCATTGGTGTTTGCCCTGCGATTCTATTTTTCGTCTTCACACATGGGGCAATGACTTGCTCAGGGACAACCATGTAGCCAAGCCTTAGTGCAGGGTAAAGTACCTTGCTAAATGAACCGATGTAGATAACTTGATCCTGTAAACCCAAACCTTGCATGGAGGCAATCGGTTTGTGTTCATAGTGATATTCACTGTCGTAATCATCCTCCAGAATCCATACTCCATTTTCAGCAGCCCATTGAAGGATGTTTAAGCGATTTGCCAAAGGCATAATCCCGCCCATCGGATATTGATGAGTCGGTGTGACACATAAGATTTTACCCTTTGGTTTCTTCGGTAGTGCTTGTAGGTCTAAGCCATTCTTACCCACCGGGATGCCGGTAATTTTGCACTGATGTGCTTTAAAGGCTTCGCGCATTCCAATGTAGCCCGGGTTTTCCAAATAGACTTCATCTCCGTGATTCAAGATGACTTGAATCGCGATATTGACCGCTTGTTGAGCGCCAACCGTGATGATGATT
>NZ_LWGG01001511.1:0-517 GCF_001635365.1 Oleiphilus sp. HI0128
CGCCTTGGTAAAAAGCCAGACGCGCTTAACGCAGGCTATGGACGCAGCGCGTTTGGGCTTGATCGACTGGGATCTTGATCAAGCCCAGTTTTACCAGTCAGACTTCCATGAACTCTTCGGCGATAAAGAACTGACTACTGAAGAGCATATACATAACCTGAAAACGATTATTCACCCGGCAGACTATGTTGATGTTCGGGCGGCCGTTAACGCTTGTTTGGAAGGCGGTAAGGGAGAGTACCAACTTCAATATCGAGCCCAGAGTGGTGACGATTGGCTATGGATAGAAGAGAGCGGCAAGGTTGTTGATCGGGATGCAAAAGGGCGGGCTCTGCGAATTTTGGGGACCCGGCGTAATATTCAGTCCGAGCGCGCTCGTGATGAACAAGTTCGCTTGGCTAAGTCGGTCGTTGATCATACTTCAGAAGGTGTTTTTGTTCTGGATGCTAACTATCGCTTCCTGTCGGTTAATCCTGCTTATGAGAAAATAATCGGGCAGAGTGCGGAACAGCTTGTT
>NZ_LWGG01001512.1:0-992 GCF_001635365.1 Oleiphilus sp. HI0128
GGTTTTTTCTATCGAAAGCGTTATGTAAAGCTAGGCAGAATACTCAGTTTATTCAGTATTACTGCTTTATTTATTTTGAGCCTTTCACCGGTGACGGATGCTTTGATCAGGCCTCTTGAGTCACAGTATCCCGCCTACCAAGGCCAGCCCGTAGATTTTGTTTTAGTGTTAGGTGGCGGGCATTCAACAGCGAATGAGCGACCTTTAAGCAGTCTATTGAGCGGAACCTCATTAAGTCGGTTGACTGAAGGCTTGATGATTTACAGAGCAAATCCCGGGTCAAAGTTATTACTTTCTGGCTATCATGGGGATGATATTGAATCTCATGCTAAAGCGGCATCACGAGTGGCGATAGCCCTTGGAGTACCCGAGAGCGATATTTATTTGGCTGAAGAGGTAAAGGATACGGCAGAAGAGGCCAGGCATTGGGTTAAATTTATAAACGGTGCCAAATTTGCGTTAGTGACGTCAGCAATGCATATGCCCCGTTCTGTCTATTTGTTTAAGAAAGAAATCACTTTGCAGCAAGGCGAGACTAAGTCATTGCTTGCTTCGCCAACAAATTTCAGGTCATGTGAAGTGAATTGCTTAGGCTGGCGAAGCTGGATACCAAAGTCACGAAACCTGGCAAAAACCGATGCAGCGTGGCATGAGTACTTAGGCTATTTATGGGCGCGCTTAATAGCATAACGTTTGGAAAATTGATTTATGGGTTTAAAAGCGGGAAAAGTTTATCCTTCTAGCGAAGGGAAAGTTGGTGTATTAATCACTAACTTAGGTACGCCAGAGGCGCCAACAGCGAAGGCTTTGAGGCACTATTTGTCAGAATTTTTATCTGATCCCCGCGTTGTCGAAATTCCACGGCTAATTTGGATGTTTATCCTGCATGGTATCATTCTTAGAGTGCGGCCCAAGAAGTCGGCTCATGCCTATCAGACGGTATGGGCTGAGCGCGGTTCTCCGCTTAAATATCATACTGAAGATCAGCTTAC
>NZ_LWGG01001513.1:0-903 GCF_001635365.1 Oleiphilus sp. HI0128
GCTGCAAATTCAAACAGGGCACTTTAGTGAAGCAAGCCAAGCGCTGCAAACACTCATATCATCCCAACAACCGAATCAGAGTATAGAACCAGAACAGCTAAGTGAGTGGTATTACTTACTGTCTTATTCACAGTTCCAGACTAAAGACTACTCAAACTGCTTTAACAGCGCCAAACATGCCTTAAAATTGGCTCACCCTAAGCAAGAAGCGCTTTATCAACTACAACTCAATAGCTTATTAGCGCTTAAAGATTACCCCGCGAGCAGACTTATCATCGAGAAGCTAATATCGCTCGAACCCACCAAAAAGGCTTATTGGCAACAATGGGTGCGTATAGCGATTCAATTAGGTGAGCATCAACAAGCCCTATCGGGCATGGAACTACTAAAAGAAACACAAGCCCTTAGTGCTACAGAAGTTTTACACTTATCACAATTACAGCTATCAGAAGGCCTACCTTTCCAGGCAGCTCTAATCCTCGAAGCCGCTCTAAGCGAGAAAACTGTCAAAGCCACAGCTGCGAATATTAAAAGGCTAGCCTATAGCTGGGAACAGGCAGGCCATAATGAGAAAGCCATAGATATACTAAGTTCTAGCTCCTTTATCACCAACTACCANGACTCTGCTGACAACCTAGCAATTTTAAAACAGTTAAGCCGGCTCTTGGTTAAACAGGCCTTATGGAATGAAGTGATTCAAGTCATCCACGAGGTGAGTGGAGGTTCCTACATGCAATGGTTAGCTCTCGAGAAAGACTATAACAAAGACAAGGTTTTGATCGGTCTGGAGTTAGGTAGGTCTTTATTTTATTCTGACAAACTCAATATGGCTGAAACGCAAAAAGTAATCGATAAAGGCTTTCCTCCGGTGCTTGGAGAAGAGCCAACAGTTCTAATATTAGG